>NZ_JBFTLQ010000025.1:0-91065 GCF_056396525.1 Cupriavidus sp. 05T41 | reverse complement strand
CCTTTCGCAACCATAGTGGGCGTTGGGAGCCGTTGCCAGGCGCAGGCTCGCTCGACGAGATGGCCCAGGTGGTCGTCACGCTCCTGGAGCCGTACCTACAGCCTGATAATTATTAAATCTATTTACGGGATGTTGTACTAGCTGCTATCATGCCGCGCACTGCGGGTGTAGCTCAATGGCAGAGCAGAAGCCTTCCAAGCTTACGACGAGGGTTCGATTCCCTTCACCCGCTCCATAGGGCCTCTAGCTCATGCCTGGTTAGAGCAGCGGACTCATAATCCGTTGGCGCCGTGTTCGACTCACGGGAGGCCCACCATTTAAATCAAGGGGTTACAGCATTTGCGCTGTAGCCCCTTGCTCGTTTTGGTGCCCGTGTAAGAGCCTTGTTAGCGGATTTGGTCAACCATGACCGCCGTTATTCGCATTGCCATTGAGGCGCCCCCGTCAACTTGTCCATGCTGCTCACGTTTCAATGTTGGGCAAGTTGAACTACCTTGGCAAGAAGCGGGCTGCGGCACAGTTACGCAAGCAGAGTAGCCCCTCATAATGTCCGTCGAGGAAAATGCTCGAAGGAGGGGGCGCTATGCCGAGGCTACCAATGAACCTGCTATCGATTGCCCTGCTGCTTGTTACGCTTTTTGCCACGGAAGCAAACGGGGGCTCTGTTAGGGCAGAAGATGGAAATATTGTCTTTGTCGATGACAGCGGCTTCGCGAGACAACTCACCACGAGCGGGCTAGATGCCACCCCAACCTTATCTCCCGACGGCAAACGTGTTGCCTTTGTTCGTCGAACACCTCACCGACCAGTTGACACCGCGCTTGGTTCGGAAGATGCGGAGCAAATCTGGATAGTTGGTGTCGACGCCTCGGGTGCGCGTAGCCTAGTTGAAGGTCGCGCTCACAAAAACCCAAAGCAGGCTTTAGCCGGGCTAAATTCGCCGGTCTTTTCGCCGGACGGACGCTCGATCTACTTCCTAAGCACGGCATGGGTTACGTCACGGGCCGTTCACATAGTGAGCGTCGGCGATGCGGAAGAGCGATTCGTTACCGAGGGAAACACCCTAGAAATTGTCCACGCGGGTAAATACAAGGGCACCCTTATTGTGAACAAGCACAAGTATTGGCTTGGTGGGGGCTCATATGACTGGTTCTGGCTCGTATCGCCAACTGGTCAAGAAATAGGCCCAGTAGGGCCGGAAGACGGAAACGTAGGCCGTAGGCGCATTCAAGAACCTGTTCGTGAAGTAGCACCTCAAGAGCCCTCTAATTGGGGCGACGGTCGGCCAATGCACTGGCGCCGCTGGTGAGCGCTGGTCTAATGCCGGCACGCCCGCAATGGGCTCTAACTCATCTTCAGGCGGGGACTTTTTGCCGGGAACCCGTATGCGCGCTTAAGGGCGGTTGCCATGCGTTTGTCATCGCCGAATTTCCTTTCCGCCAAGAGCCAAACCAGAAATCAATACGACGAGCTCGTCCGGGCTTAATTGGCCAGCAGCTTTTAGACAGCGAATACCTTGCGAACCGTCTCCGGAATGAGTATAAGTCGATTGTGACTGGAAAATTGGAGAAGACAATGGCAACGTATCAGGAACTGGTGGCGCAGAAGCAGGCGTTGGAAGCCCAGATCGAAGAGGCGCGCACCAACGAAGTCGCGACCGCTATTGAGCAGATTCGCGATCTGATGGCTCGGTATAACCTGTCGCCGGAGGACGTGGCGCCGCGGCGGCGTCGGGGCCGACCTGCCGGTGCCGCTACCGCTCCCGCTGCCGAAGACAAGCCGGCACTTCCCCCGAAGTACATGGATCCCAAAACCGGCAAGACATGGTCGGGACGCGGCCGGTCGCCGGCGTGGCTGGGCAAGCGCCCCGAGCGCTTCCTTATCCCGCAGGAATGACCGATTGCGCGCGCGTCGTCCTTGGCCGATAGTGCTCCAATCGGCTATCCAAGAACCTATAGGCTTACTAGGACGTTCTGTGTGACGACGTGAGCGGCGGCCGCGCAACCCGACGCTCAACGTTGCGCGAAGGTGCGACCCAGAAAAAAGCGGCTCTCGACCGGTAGCGAGAGCCGCGGAACGTCCATGAAGAAGTCGGGCAACCATTGCGTGTTGCCCGCACCCAGTATCCGCCAAGCCGCGAGAGCACGCAATTGAGGTCGCTCAATCGGCAGACATGCACAGTAGCCGGTAACTAACAGCCGACGCCTTGGTTCGACCACGACAATCCCGACGGATGCAGACGAGAGGAAAGGGCAGGGCGACTTGAGAAGCGCGGATGTGCTTTAAGCGGCCGATGGCGAACGGGCCAGGCTCAAGAGAATCTCTTCGCAGAGGCGACGCCCGGACCGAATGCCAAAGCAGTAGCCCACGATGAGCATGCGGACCATCAGCTCTGGATCTATGGACCTCCGGTGTGGCAGCAATGAGGCGCCAGATGCTGGCGCAGATCGACAAGATCAAAGAATCGATCAATGCCTCATAAGAGGTGATTCGAGGGTATGGTCGTCAAGGTTGAACGAGTAGAAGAGCCGGTCCTGCGATCCACTTTGTTGACCCATCATGGCTGATACCCTCGTCGATCGATGATCTCAGGGAGAGTTGCCGACGCCAACTGATGCCGAGTCTTTCAAACAGTATCGGCCGGAGGCTGCCGTTGGGCAGTCAGGTTATTTCCGTCCATCGGAACCTTCCGTGCCGAGCGCTTCAAGCAGTGGGCGCATGGCATCGAGTTCCATGCCAAAGCCGCCCCAGTCTCCCGCCTTCAATCGCTCGATGGCTCGGTTGTAGTGCGCTAATGCGTCGCGGGCGCGCTTGCCTCCGGCGCCTCCGGGCGGTATCCCCGCCGGAGGCGTATCCTTGAAGAGCGCCGCCAGGGCCGCGCCCAGCGTTTCCTCCATGACGACGCGGTCTCCATAGGCGACGATCACGCGCTTCAACTCAGGCAATTGCCCGGATTCCGCACGTAAGTAGAGCGGCGAGACGTAAAGAATCGAGCCCTCGATGGGCACGACCTGCAGGTGGCCGCGGATGACGCGCGAACCCATCTGGTTCCACAGCGAGATCTGCTGTGAGATTTCCGTATTTTGCTGGATGCGTGCCTCGATCTGGAACGGGCCGTAGACCAGCTTGTCCTTGGGGAACGTGTAGACAACGAGTTTGCCGTAATCGGGTCCATCGCAACGCGCCGCCAGCCAGGCAATCATGTTCTCGCGCCGGCTAGGTACCATCGGCAGCATGAGAACAAACTCGGCACGCGGCTCCGCGGGAAGCCGCACGATCATGTAGTAGGGCATCATCGGCGTGGCGGGAGCCTTCGCCGCGTCGATGTCGGCCAGGTTGCGCGGGAACTGCCAGAGATCCTCGCGGTTATAGAAGACTTCCGGCGCTTCCATGTGGTACGCGCGATAGACCTGTGCCTGGATCAGGAACAGATCTTCAGGGTAGCGGATATGCTGCCGCAGCGTCTCTGGCATCTTGCCCAGAGGCTTGAACAGGCCCGGGAAGATGCGCTGGTACGTTTGCACGAGCGGATCGGCAGGATCGCTGACGTAGAAGTCGACCGTGCCATGGTAGGCATCGATCACCACCTTGACCGCATTGCGGATGTAGTTGTCGCCATCCTCGGAACCCGGCGGCGAGTACGGGAACCACCGGCTGGTAGTGTAGGCATCCTGGATCCAGAAAAGGCGCCCGTCGCTTACGACGATATAGGGATCATGGTCGATGGTGAGGAACGGCGCGATCGTGCGCACCCGATCCTGAATATTGCGATGGAGCAGGATCCGGCTCGCGGGCGCGACATACTCGCTTACGAGAATATTGGGATCGCTGAATTGCCAGGCGAAGAGTGCCTGGAGCGCCAGGTTGCCAATGGCAATGCCGTCCCGCCCGTGATAAGTCGTGTAGACATTTTCCTCGGCCTTGGGATAGTCGAATTCGGGCGTGCTGCCATTGACGATGACGTAGTCCTTGCCGCCTTCTCCGAAATACAGCCGCGGCTCCTGGATGGTCGGCCCGCCGGTGGAGACAGGCGGAATATTCTGCAGATAGAGGGTCGGCAGGCCTTCCGGGGATTTCTCCTTGACCGGTGACATGACGACGCCATTGCCGTGGGTGAACAGGAGATGCAGGTTCACCCAGGTCTGGGCGTTGGCCGGAAGCAGCGATGGCTCCAGTTCCCGCGCCGACAGCATCACCTGCTGGTAGCCGGCACTGAGCCAGTATCGGTCGATATCGGTCGCAAGGAACCGGTAATAGGTTCTGATCTCCTGCAACTGTGCGTAGGTATCCCGCAACGGCTGCAGGTCCCACAAACGGATGTTGTCGACGGTTGCCCGATTGGCGTCGAGCGCGGCGAGATTCAGGTTTTGTTCGGCCGGAAACGGCTTTACCGCGATCCGCGCCAGCCCATAGGCCTCCCGCGTCAACGCAATACTGTTCCTGATATACGGCGTCTCAAGCTGTAGTTCGTTCGGCTTGACGTAGAACCGTTGGAACAGCGCCGGATAGATCAGGGTGAGTACGATTGCGCCGCCGAATATCGTCAGTATCGAGACGGCGGGAACCCGATAGTCCCGCCAACGCAAATTGGCCCATGTCGCGACCGCGGCCGCGGCGGCGAGGCCCGCAAGTAACCACAGGACGGGCAACTGGACGTGGGCATCGGTATAGCTGGCGCCCACCACGACACCATTGTCGCCGTAAAGCAGCAGAAAGCGATCGAGCCAGTAAGACCAGGCCTGCAGGAGGAAGAACAAGCCCAGCAGGATCGAACCGTGCGCGGCGGCGGCTGGCGACAACCTGCGCGGTGGCAGCATGATCGCGATGTCGCCGCGCAACCCGTAGACCACGGCGGCGACGCCCGCGCAGCCACCGAGCAACAGTTGCAGCCAGTTCCTGAGCGCGACATAGGCAGGCAGCGAGAACAGGTAGAAGCCGATATCCTTGCCGAAGATTGGATCGGCCTTGCCGAACGGCACCTGCTTGACGAAACGAAGCGCGATGTCCCAGTTAGTGATATCACCCGTGGCGATGAGCAAGCCGAGCAGGACGGCCACGCCGGCGATGGTGGTGCGCCAGCGAAGATGCTGCGCGACTTCGCCGATCAATTCACTCAGGACTTCCGGCGCCCCTGGCGGAAGGACCGTGTCCGCGCCCCGCGTGCCCAGGCGCCTTGCATGGCGGTGCGCCAACCATCCGGACAGCCATAGCGCGTACGCCGAAACAGCGAAGACGGCGCCGAACAGAAGCGCCCGGGTGACAAAGATCGTCCAGAAAACGTCGCCGTAGCCGACGGAGGAAAACCACAGCCAGTCAATCAGCAAGCCGATGACGCGCCCGACCATGATCAGGCCAGCAATGACGACCCCAGCCGCGATGGCAATGCCTGGCAGTCGTGTACCGGGCCTCCCGGGCAAGCGCATCGATCATGCTCCTTTCTGGACCGCCATCCATGGCCTGCCGCGGTCGGATGTCGGCGCAATGCTGATCTGCCAGCGGCATGGGGCAATGCCTGTGGGATAGCCGCGATGACGCATCCGGTATCAGTCAAACATCTGCGTGAAGTCGCCCACGTAAACCATTGTAGGTTTGGAGGCGAAGGGTATTGCGTTTGTCACCACACAATCTCCGCCGGCCAGCGTATGTTTGCAGATGACGATGTGCGCCATACACCGCTAGGCCGAGTCGACCGCGGCTGGATATCGAGTCGTGAGCAGCGTCGCTGCCTGCAGGCTGCCGCAGCAATCGGGGTCGCACTTAAACCAATGGGATCGCCGTGCTCATTGTTATGTAGCATAACAATTTAACATAATAATGATTATGTGATTTTTAGTTCACGTCTAGTGATGCACTACCACTTGCCGCCAGTCGACATTGCCTTGCGAGATCCTGCGAGCAGGTTTGCTGCTTCTTGCCGCGAAATCGCCAGAGCGATTGCTAACTGCGGTCGCAAAAGTCGAAGCCATCAAGACCGGGCGTCCACCGAAGGCCTAAACGTCATGCGTGGGGTGGTTGGGGTCCACTCCCTCGAGCACGCGAAACGCTTGTAGTGCGCCTGCGTGACTCGCCGGCCCCTATCGGATCCTGGTGCTACTGCATCCGGGTGCGTTACGTGTCAAACACTAATACTCAGATCCCTCTCCGGGGGTACCTGGACAGTCTCTAGGTTCTTGCATCTGCATGGGCGCCGACGGCGCGCCCTACCCACGCCCCCGGCTAGTCGCGCCAGGCGCGCATGCACCTGTGCACGAATCTTCCCAGTATCGCGTTAAGTCTCCGGAAGCGGATTTACCAGGGTCACCCGCGGATCCTTAGCCCCGCTTGTACAGACCTAAAATAACCGGAAAAACGTGAAACAGAGCCTCTTCGCAATTGCCGCGATGTCTACCTTCGTCGCGGTCTGCGCCAGCATAGGTAGCGCTGGCGCCACCCCTCCAACGATCGCTTCAAACCTGCCACGCACACCGACCATCAGGAAGGAATCGTCGTCTTCTGCTTCGACTGCGATCGCGCTCACATCCACTTACTCCAGAACCGACCCGCGCCTCGAATTCTTCAATGCGCTCAACTCCCTGCGCATCGCAATGGGTGTAGGCGCGTTGCGGCAAGACGCCGCCCTGGACGCCGCGGCCGAGAACCACCTGGAGTATATGAAGCTCAACGCGGTGATGAGCCACACGGAGATCCCCGGGAATCCTGGTTTCACCAGTCCCGATCCGTACCAGCAAGTACTCACCGTGGGCGGCTGGCACAAGCAATGGGTTGGACAGAATGCTTACAACGGCGAGATTGGTCGCTGTCTTGCCACGATGGCGAACTCGGTTTACCACTTGCAAGGGATTACCAGCAATCAGGAGACCATCGGCATTGCCATGCATGACAATTACTGCGTGACGAACTTTGGTGTGGTGACCGCAGCCGGAACCGGTGGCTATGGCCTCGCCCAATGGGGCGGCCAACAACTGCCTCCCGGCACTGGCGCCCACTACCCGGCCGACAATGCCAACGTCCACGGCTTGTTCATTCCTGGCAACGAGATCCCGAATCCAGCGCCCGATCTGGCCAGAGCCGGTCCCCCGATCATGTTTCGCGTCAATGTTGAAAAGCCATCTGACGTGCTGAAGGTCTCGAACTTCATCCTGACGGGGCCTGGCGGCAGTCGCGTACCGGCTCGCATACTCGTGCCTGCCGAATCCAAGGCTGGCTCGGTGGCTTCGGCTGTCGAGGACACGAGCTTGTTTCGAGGGGTAGTGTTCCTGCTCCCCACGCAGCCCATCGCTGCCGGCACATACACAGCAACTTTCGCAGGCTCGCGAAATGATGTGGCGATCTACAAGTCCTGGCGTTTTACGGCGTACTGATCAGCCTCTTCCGCGTCTAGGCAGGCCATAACCGATACCACCGACGGCACGCGCACGTGTGCCAGCGTTTCACCTGATGGAACACCGTTGGGATTGTCAGACCCGCGCCATAGAATCGCCGGACAAACAAAACGCCGGCATTCATCAGGCAATGGATGACGCCCCCATCCGCACAAGTTCACGCGTTCGCACCACACTTTGCGGCATCGCAACGACCTTGCTGAAGGGCTTGTATGTGGAGTCCGGCGGATATGTTCCGTGCGGTGGCCGGTCAAGCAAAGGCTTGTCGGGCGAATTGGATGCGGAACCGTTGGCCGACGGCTGCATTGATCCGTTGCCGGCGCACCCCCCAATGAGCGTCGCCACCGGCCGAGAAACGGGCGAGAAGCTCCACGTCACCAGCGCCCGGCAGTCGGTAGCGCCCGGTGTGCTGCGCTCCGTCCCGGCCGCGGGCCGCCTATTCTGCGTCTCGCGCGGGTGAACCCTGCACCCAGGCGTCAGACCGTGACCCCAACGGGCCAGGGCACAAACTCGTGCTCGCCCACCCCAAGCGCCTCGCTCTTGGTCTTGGTGCCCGACGCGTGGTCCAGAATGCGCGCGAAGATCTCGCGGCCCATCTGCTCGAGCGTGGCGTCCCCGTCGATGATCGGGCCGCAGTTGATGTCCATGTCCGCCTCCATCCGCACGTACATCGGCGTATTGCTCGCCAGCTTGATGGTCGGCGCCGGCAAGGAGCCAAAGCACGAGCCCCGGCCCGTGGTGAAGCAGATCAGGTTCGCGCCGCCTGCAATCTGGCCGGTGGCGGACACCGGGTCGTAGCCCGGCGTATCCATGAAGACCAGGCCATGCTGCGTGACGCGCTCGGCGTACTCGTACACCTCCATCAACGGGGCATTGCCGCCCTTCTTGGCGCCGCCCAGCGATTTTTCGAGCACGTTGGCCAGCCCGCCTGCATTGTTGCCCGGGCTGACCTGGCCGTTGATCTGCGTATCGCGGCCGGCGTTGTAGCGTAGCCACCAGTCGATGCGCGCCACCAGCTTCTGGCCGACTTCGGGCGTGCGGGCGCGCGCGGTCAGCGTGTGCTCGACGCCAAAGATTTCCGACGTCTCCGAGAGGATCGCCGTACCGCCGTTCTCGATCAGCAGTTCCATGGCGCGTCCCAGCGCCGGGTTGGCCGACAGTCCCGAGAACCCGTCCGAGCCGCCGCACTGCAGGCCGATCGAAATATGCTCGGCCGAGACCGGCTCCCGGTGCACGCGGTTGGCCTCGGGCAGCAGCTCGCGGACGATGGCCACGCCGGCATCGACGGCCTTGCGGCTGCCGCCCGCCTCGCGGATGACCAGCGTGCGCAGCGTGGGGCCAGGCGCCAGGCCCTGATCCTGCAGGAAGGCCAGCAGTTCGTTCTCTTCCTCGCCATAGGCCACCACCAGCGCCGCTGCCGTGTTGACGTTGCGGATCGTGCCGCCCAGCGTACGCCGCAGCATCGCCATTGGCTCGCCGCTCAGTTCCATGCCGGCGCCCTGGTCATGCGCAAAGCCCGCTACGGCGTCAACGTTCGCGTATCCGGCGATGGCTTCCGGCCGGAATGCCGAGGCGATCTTGCGCACCACCGCCCCCGCGCGATGGCTGATCGCGAAGATTCCGACGACGTTGCGCGTGGCAACACGGCCGTCCGGCCGCACGATGCCCATGAAGCGGGCGCGCTGCTCCGGCGGCAGGATGCGGGTCGGCACGTAGTCCAGGCCATGGCGATAGTCCTTCACCACATCGTCGAACACGATATTGTGGCTGTGTGCCCAGGTGCCGGCGGGCAGATCCTCGCGTGCGAAGCCGATCACCGTGTTGTACTTGAGGATCGGCTCGCCGCGCTGGATGGCACGCGTAGTCACCTTGTGCCCGGCCGGCACCTTTTCCAGCGTGAGCAGCGCCGTGCCGCCGCCTTCGTTGGGCACCAGCGTGCCGGCCTCCACCTCGACGCGTGCCACCACGACGTTGTCTTTCGGATCCAGCCGGATAAACGGGTTGCGCAGCACATCGGCGGACGGCTTGGCGGCCGGCGGAATGCGGAGCGGCTTCGGTTCTACAGTGACTTTGTTCATGGGAATTCCTTATGCAAAGACGCCGATCGACCAGGGCATGAATTTCGATTCGCCGGTGCCAAAGTATTCGCTCTGCGCTTGCTGTCCCGATGCATACGCGAGCCACTGCTGCAGCAGCCGCAAGCCGGCCTGCTCGGCACTGGCACCTTCGGCCACCAGTTGCGACCCATCGATATCAAGGTCGTCTTCGTATTCGGCAAACTGCGTGGCACTCACGGCGACGTTTACGGTCGGCACGGCGGCGGCGCCGAAGCCGGTGGCTTCAGGCCGGGCCACGCACAGCAGCGTTGCGCCCGAGGCCACCTGGCCGCTGGCGCACACCGCCTCATGACTGGGTGAATCCATCAGCACCAGGCCGTGCTGGCCGTCGGCGAGCGGCTCGGCGTACCGGACAGCGGCGTCCAGCGCACCGGCGCCATACCACGCGGGCACGCCGGGCGTAGCCTCGGCAGGCTTTACGGTGTCACGGCCGGCCGTGTAGGCGCGCCACCAGACGATGGTCTGTTCGACTTCCTGCTTCAGCGCATCGGTCCTGGCCCGCTGCGCCAGCCCGGCACCCGTGGCGGCAGTGTCGGAAACGATAACCGTGCCGCCGGCCGCGACCAGTTGATCAGCGGCCGCGCCGATGGCGGCCTGGACACGCGACGCTTCGGCATCGAGCGCTTCGCCCTGCAGGCCGACCGTCAGGTGTGCGGCCGACACCGTCTGGCGCGCGAACTGGTTGGCTGCCGGCAGCATGGCTTCGATGGCCTTCACGCCGGCCTCGATCGAATTGGTGGTGCCGCCCACCTCCTGCAGCACCACCGAGTGCAACATGGGCCCTTCCACCAGTTCCTCCTGCTCCAGGAACGCGTAGATGTTGTTGCGGTCGCACCCCAGGGCCAGCACCACGGCGCCGGCCACGTTCGGGTTGCGGATGCTGCCGCCCAGCGTGCGGCGCAGCAGGTCCATCGGCTCGCCGCTCTTTTCCATGCCGCATCCGAGCTCGTGGATGAACGGCACGACGCCGTCCACGTTGGGATAGGCGGCCAGTCGTTCGGCCGTGAAATGGTCCGCCACCTTGCGGGCCGCTGTCGCCGCGCAGTTGCCGACGATCAGCACGCCCAGGTAGTTTCGGGTGGCCACGCGACCGTCGCCGCGTACGTATCCCTGGAACTGGAGCGCCGATGTGTTTGCAGCATTGGCCATGGACTGGGGTCTCCGGTATAGCCAGGTCGTCCCACGTCCTGGACTTTGTCATTGCGGATGGCAACCCCCGGCTCAGTGCCCGAGGTATGTCTCACATGCTATAGACCAGCGCCCCGTTACGGAATCGTCGGATGCGCCGTTCCCGTGCACGATACCCAGCCAGTTCCAGCATGTGGAAAATCCGGGCGATTGTTGAGGATCGGCCTCGCAGGCCACGTGCCGCTACAGGTGCAGTTCGAACAGGCACCCCGACAACGCTGCCTTGCCCAGCACATCAAGCGGCACCTGCTGCCGCGACGACGTGATGAACAGGCGGTCGCCCTGCGCCCCGCCCACGCAGACGTCCGACGGACACGGCACCGGCATGCCGACCACCCGGTCCAGCGTGCCATCGGGCAGGAACCGCATCACGCTCCAGCCGTCGCACAGCGCCGTCCAGATACCGCCGCCGTCGTCGATGGCCAGGCCATGTGGCCTGCCCGCGCCTTTGGGTACCGTGGCCAGCCGGCGCACTGCCCGGCTCTCTGGATCCAGTACGAGAATCGAGCCAGAGCCCGGCGTCGTGGCATACAGGTGGCCGCCATCGGCGGACCAGCGCAACGCTTGCACGGGTTCGGCGATGTTCCATTGGAGCTGCCACGCTTCGCCCTCGCGCCACGCGCCAACCTGACAGCCACCGGCTGACACAGGCACCGCCACCCACAGTGTGCCGTCCTTGTCCGCGCACAGCGCCCGCACGCCAGACGCCGCTCCTTGCCAGGCGTCGGCCGGCCGTATGCTGCCATCCGCGCCCACGATTGCCACGCCGTTGTCGTGCACCACAAGCAGCGCATCGCCCATCGGCTGCATCGCCCGAATCGGCGCCTCGACGCGCACCAGCACCCGATGCTGCATGGTGCCGTCGGGGGCCACATCGAGGCAGCGTACCGCCGGCGCGAGCACATCGGCCCACCGCAGGCGGTTCGCATCCGCGTCCCAGAACGGATACGCGCCCTGAAACGCCCATGGCCCCGGCACCGCCTGCACGGCGCTGCCGGGTGCAATGGGCTTGAGTGCCCCGATTTCCGCGCCCACGCGCCGCGCGGCCTCGGCGATCTCCGGACCCAGCAGTTCCAGCCGCTCGCGCGTCAGCCGGTACGCCGGCCCGGCCACGCTGATCGCCCCGCGCACCGCGCCCTGGCTGTCGACGATCGGCGCGCCGACACACCGCACGCCCAGCACGATCTCCTCGTCGTCGATGGCATAGCCGCGTGCGGCCGTGATGTTCAGTTCGGCGTTCAGGCGACGCCGGTCCGTGATCGTCAGCGGCGTCAGTGGCTTGAGCGTCAGTTCCCGCACGATGTTGTCACGCGCGGCGCCGTTCATCGCCGACAGGATCGCCTTGCCCTGGCTGGTGCAGTGCAACGGCTTGCGCTGGCCCAGCGCTGCCGCCGAGCGCTCGCTATGCGCGCCGTCGCAGCGCTCCAGGGAAATCACCTCAAGTCCGTCCAGCGTCGCCAGGTAGCACGTCTCGCCGGTCAGGTCGCGCAGACCACGCATCTCATTGGCCGCGGCCGCCACCAGGTCGGGCATCGTGTAGGCCTGCCGCGCCATCTCGAAGCAACGAAAGCCCAGCCGGTAGACCTTGCGCGCGGGATCACGACGTAGCATGCCGCGCGCCACCAGCGTGGCCAGCAGGCGATAGATCGTCGTGCGGGGCAGCGACAGTTGCTCGGTCAACTCAGTCTGGCTCAGCCCGTCGGGGGCCGCGCCAACGGCCTCGAGTACATCGATGGCCTTCTCGATTGCGCCGGTACCGTCACCAGGATTCGCGGACATAGCGGTTTGTCTCAGTATTTGGAAATCGGCCGCCGATTCGCCGTCGGCGCCAGCCTGCGGCCATTCTAAAACCGCCGAAAGCTGACTAGGATGCCTGCAAGGCAGCGGCGCGACGCACACGATCCACGCTGGCTGCAGCTGTCCCAGCATATGGGACAAATCAGAGCACACCCAACACTTTCATTCAGCGAGACACAGCATGCACGTCGTCACCCCGCCGCCGCTCACCACCATTCCGCAACGGGCTCCGGCCCCCTATGTGCCGGATTCCGTACTGGACCGCCTGGCGAAGGTGACCAGTGGATCGCTCACGACCCAGCTCTACATCAAGGGCTTCCGCCAGCCCGTATTGCATGGCCTGAAGCCGCTGAACACGAAGATCAAGCCGTTTGCGGGCCGCGCGTACACGATGCGATTCATCCCCGCGCGCGAAGACATCGACGTCTACGGCAACCTGACCACCGAACCGTCGGCCGACAATCTGCAATGGGTCGGCGTCGAGCAGATCGAAGCCGGCCATGTGCTGGTGATCGACAGCAACCGCGACGGACGCGCCGCCTCGATGGGCAACATGCTGATCACGCGGATGATGATGCGCGGTGCACGTGGCGTGATTACCGACGGCACGTTCCGCGACGGCGTCGAGCTGTCCCAGATGGACTTTCCGATCTGGAGCACCGGCGTCACGGCCACCACGCGGTTGTCGTATCACCACGTGGCGGACCTGCAGGTGCCCATCGGTTGCGCCGGCGTGGCCATCTATCCCGGTGACGTGATCCACGGCGACGGCGACAACATTACCGTCGTGCCCGCCCATCTGGCCGAGGAAATGGCTGATCTCTGCGAACGGCGCGACGACATCGAGGCCTACCTGGCGCTGCGCGTGCAGGCCGGCGAGGCGTTGTGGGGGCTGTACCCGCCCTGTGAAGCCACACGCGCCCAGCATCGCGAATGGGTGGCCGCCGGCCGGCCGCGGATCGCGCCCGTCACCCCGATTGCGGCCGCCGGCGGCGCCCGCTGAATCCCGCCACTGCCAAGGAATTCCGCATGACGACATTCACGCCCGACTACTACGACGCCCTGATCCGCCGCTACTTCGACGCCTGCAACGCCGCCGACTACCGGGGGCTGGTGGACTGCTTCACACCCGACGCGGTGCATTACTTCCCGGCCGGGCTGCCCGAGGTGCCCTGGCGCTCGGCCGACACCATCGCAAGGAAATGGATCTGGTGCGTCGAGACGCTCGGCTCGCAATGGACCATCGAACGCATCCTGATCAGCCACGACAAGCCCGAGGCGATGATCGAATGGACGCACTGGAAGAACAAGAGTGGCACCGCCCTGCGCGGCGCCGAGTGGTACGACTTCGATCCCGCCACCGGCAAGATCAAGGAGATCCGCGCCTACTACGCGTCTCCAGCCGACAAGACCGCGACCATCAACGAGCTGGTGGCCTTTGACTATGCCGCGCGCGGCTATCACCTGAAGAGCGAGTAAGCGCGTGACCGATACCCCAACCCTGCAATCGATCGATGCCCGCACGGGCCAGCCGTCAGGCCAAGCATGGCCGGCATCGACGCCCGCACAGATCGCGGCCACAGTGGCTGCGGCATCCGCGGCGTCCGCCGACTGGGCAGCGAGCACCGGCGCCACACGGGCGCGTCTGCTGCGCGGCCTTGCCGAAGCACTGGAGGCCGGACGCGAGCGCCTTATCCCGCTGGCCGACCGAGAAACCGCGCTTGGTACGGCGCGGCTCAATGGCGAACTCGATCGCACGGCATTTCAGTTGCGTGGATTTGCCGACGTGGCCGAACAAGGCGCCGTGTTTGCGGTTCAGGACGATGCGGCCGTCGCTGGCGCACCGCCTGCCGGCCGCCCTCGCCTGACGCGCGTCCGCGTGCCGCTCGGTCCCGTGGCGATGTTCGCGGCCAGCAATTTCCCGTTTGCGTTCTCGGTGCTCGGCGGCGACACGGCGTCTGCACTGGCCGCCGGTTGCCCCGTGGTAGTCAAGGCCCATCCCGCCCATCCGGAATTGTCGCGGCAGACCGCGGCGCTCGCGCGGGAGGTAATGGCCAACCAGAAGCTGCCTGCCGGGTTGATCGGCTTTGTGGAAGGCGCGGCCATCGCCACGGGCGTCCAGCTCGTACAGGCAGACGCCATTGCCGCCGTGGCATTTACCGGTTCGTTCGTGGGCGGCACGGCGCTGGCCAGGATCGCGGCGCAGCGGCCGCGACCGATTCCGTTCTTCGGCGAACTGGGATCAGTGAACCCGGTGATCGTGTTGCCGCCGGCGTTGCGCGGCGATGCCACGGAACTGGCGCAGACGCTTGCCGGGTCCATCTGCCAGGGCAGCGGCCAGTTCTGCACGAGCCCCGGGGTGATCCTCGTGCCGAAGGATGCGGCTGGCGACGCGTTCGTCGACGCGCTCGCCACGCAGCTTGCCGGCCTGACCCCGCATGCCATGCTGACGCCGGGTATCCGTCACGCGTTCGACAAGGGTACCGCGCGCTGGGGCCAGGCGGCGGGCGTCCGTCCGCTGGTGGCGGATGTGGCCAATGCCGATGCCACGCCGCGCCCGTATCTGGCGCAAACCGACGCCGCAACCTTCATCGCCAATACTGGCTTGCATGAGGAAGTATTCGGCGCGGCGGCGCTGGTGGTCCGCACCGATGCGCCGTCGCAGGTCATCGACATGCTGCGTGCGGTAGGCGGATCACTCACGGTGACGCTATGGGGTGTCGACGCCGGCACGGGCGCACCCGATGCCGCAACGCTTGCCCTGGTTCGCGCCGCTTCCCAGGTGGCGGGGCGCGTACTGTTTGCAGGCGTGCCGACGGGTGTTGCCGTGACCGCCGCGCAGCACCATGGCGGCCCGTTCCCCGCGTCGACGGCACCGGCTACCACGTCGGTGGGCTACGCCGCCCTCGACCGCTTCCTGCGTCCCGTTGCGCTGCAGGATGCGCCAGCCTGGCTGATCGACCGCAAGGGGGTGCCATGCTGAGACACATCGTCCTGTTCCGGCGCAAATCCGATGTGGCGCCAGACGCCCCGCGCGAGGCCGCGCTTGCGGCGCGCATGGCGGCCCTTGGCGCCGGGATTCCAGCCATCACTTCGTGGCATTTTGCGCGCAACGAGATGGACCGGCCGATCTGCTGGGACTACGTGCTGGAATCGGAGGTGGCCAATGCAGCCGCGCTCGACGCCTATCTGTTCCACCCGTTGCACCAGGCGCTCGTGGCAGACCTGAAGCCGTACTTCGAGTGGGCCGCCGTGGACTACACGCTGTAGGCCCACCCGGCAGGCTGCCGTGCAAGCGCGTGGCCTGTGCAAGAAAAGGGGCGCCTGACAATCAGGCGCCCCTTTCTGCTTCAGGGCCCCGCTTCAGGGCCGCTTGCCGAAGCTCGCCGTATCCTTCGTCCAGCGCCGGGCCTGTTCGCTCAGGCTGAAGCCAAGACCTGGACGATCGGGTACCACCATGCGCCCGTCGCGCAATTGCAGGCGCTCGTTGAACATCGGCTCCAGCCATTCGAAATGTTCAAGCCACGGTTCGCGCGGATAGGCGGCCGCCAGATGCAGATGGATCTCCATCGCGAAATGCGGCGCCAGCCGCAGCCCCTTGAAATCGGCAAGCTGCATGATCTGCAGGAACGGCGTGATGCCACCTACACGCGGTGCGTCAGGCTGCACGAAATCGCACGCACCCGCCGTGATCAGTTGCGCGTGCTCGCCGAAACTGGTCAGCATTTCGCCAGTGGCAATGGGGGTGTCGAGCGATGCGGCCAGCGCGGCGTGGCCTTCGGTGTCGTACGCATCGAGCGGCTCCTCGATCCATACCAGGTCGTAGGCCTCCAGGGTACGACCCATGCGTTGTGCCGTGGCACGGTCCCACTGCTGATTGGCGTCCACCATGAACGGAAAGGCGTCGCCCAGATGTTCGCGCACGGCCTTCACGCGCCGCAGGTCTTCGGCGGTATCAGGCTGGCCAACCTTGATCTTGATGCCGCCGATGCCGTTCTCGCGCGACTTGTCGATGTTCTTGAGCACCTGGTCGAGCGGCATCGACAGGTAGCCACCCGACGTGTTGTAGCACTGCACCGAATCGCGGTGCGCGCCCAGCAGCTTGGCCAATGGCAGTCCGGCGCGGCGGGCTTTCAGGTCCCACAGCGCCACGTCGAACGGGGCAATGGCCTGCGTGGTCATGCCGCTGCGCCCCATCGATGCGCCGGCCCACAACAGCTTGTTGAACAGGCGGCCGATATCGTTGGGATCCTCGCCGATCAGCTCGCCGGCCAGCTCCCTGGCATGCGCGAACATGCCGGGGCCGCCCGCCCGCTTGGAGTAGCCGAAGCCGGTGCCCGAGTGGCCGTCCTTTGTGAAGATCTCGGCAAAGATGAACGCGATCTCAGTCAGCGGCCGCTGGCGGCCCGTCAGCACCTTGGCGTCGCTGATGGGTGCGGCCAGCGGCAGGATGACCAGCGAGAGGTCAATGGATTCGATACGGTCTGAAGTCGTCATGATGGTTGGATGAGGAGTTATTCGGCCTTGATACCTGCGCCCTGGATCACCTTGGCCCAGCGGTCGGTTTCGGTCTTGACGAAAGTCGTGTAGTCATGCGAGTTCGACGCCACCACGACGAAGCCGTTGGCTTCCAGTTTTTCGCGCGCGGCGGCTTGTTTGAATGCCGTCATCATGGCGGCTTCAAGCTTGTCGACGATCGGCTTCGGCGTGCCCTTTGGTGCGGACAGGCCCACCCACGACACCGCCGAGTAACCGGGGTAGCCGGACTCCGCAACGGTCGGGACATCCGGGAACAGCGGATTGCGCTGCTCGCTGGTCACGGCAAGCGCGCGCAGCTTGCCGGCCTTCACGTAGGGCAGCACGGCATCCTGGTTGACGAACATCGTCGGGATCTGCCCGGCCAGCACGTCGGTCAGCGCGGGCCCACCTCCGCGATACGGCACGCCCACCATGTCCAGCTTCGCCGTCTGGCGCAGCAACTCCATCGCCAGGTGCCCCGACGAAGCGTTCGTCACGCCGTAGTTGACCTTGCCTGGATTCGCCTTCACATAGGCGACGAACTCCTTGAATGTCTTCGCCGGGAAGGATGGATTGACCACCAGTACGTTCGGGCCCGATTCAAGCTGTGAGATATGGATGAAATCCTTCGACGAGTCGTAGTTCGGCCGAGGCGACATGCCATGCGCAATGGCATTGCTGCCGATACCCGACAGCAGCAGCGTGTAGCCGTCCGCTGACGCCTTCGCCGCCTGCTCCGCGCCGATCACGCCGCCGGCACCACCCTTGTTCTCGACAATGAACGGTTGCTTCAGCACCTTGCCAAGCTGGTCGGCAATCAGGCGCCCCATGATGTCGCTGGTGCCACCCGCGGGGAACGGCACGATGATGCGCACGGGCCGGGACGGCCAGTTGTCCGACCCCTGGGCCAGTCCGGCAAACGGTGTGCAGAGCGTGGCGACGGCCGCAGCCGTGCACGCCGCAAGAAAGCTTCTGCGGTGCAGCATGTTGTCTCCTGATTGTGGAAGGCCCGTTCTTGGAATGGGATGTGGCGGGCCCGATGTCGAAAGCGTGTGCCGCTAGCTGGGCGCCGTTGCCGGCGCCGATCGATGACGCGCCGGCTGGATCGTGGATGCGGATGTCATGCGCGGTGTGTGGTGTTGTCGCGGTGATCGCCGGGCCAGCCTGCCCGGCGGCTTTGACTTGCTTCCATTCTTCGAGAAGCTCACTGACAATACAAGCCGCTCCATGGCACGGCGCGAGGCACGTCCCACGGCTTGGGACGGAATGCGGCCAGCCCCGGCGGCGGCCGATGTTTGGCGCACATTTCCGCGCACTGACCCTTCCTTAACGATGTCCTCTGATTCGTCGCACCCCGGAAACAGCAGCAAGATGATCGACGTGGCGCGCGTGGCCGGTGTCTCGCGTGTCACGGTGTCACGCGCTATCAGCCACCCGGAGCTGGTGTCGCCGCAGACACTGGCGCTGGTGCAGGCCGCCATCGCAGCGCTTGGCTACGTGCCCAACCTCAATGCGGGGAGCCTGGCGACGCGCCGCTCGCGCATCGTCGGCGCCATCGTGCCCACGCTGTCGAATGCCTGGTTCGCAGAGACGATGGATGGCCTGGGCGAAATCCTTGAATCGGGTGGTTACCAGCTACTCCTGGGGCAATCGCGCTATCTGGAGACCGGCGAGGAGGCGTTGATCGATACCTTCATCGGTCGGCAGGTCGATGGACTGGTGCTGACGGGCGTCGAGCATGGCGGCGCGATCCGGCGCAAGCTGCGCGCCTTCGGCAAGCCCGTGGTCGAGACCTGGGACCTGACCGACGATCCGATCGACATGGTGGCCGGCTTTTCGAACGAGGGCGCGGGTGGCGCCGTGGCGCGGCATCTGGCGCAGCGCGGCTATCGCCATCTGGGCTTCCTCGGCGCGCATGAACACCGCGCCGCCAAGCGGCTGGCAGGTTTCCGCGAAGAGGTGGCACGGCTGGGATTGCCGGCGATCGAGACCGAGGTGGTCGCGCCGCCGTCCTCCATCGAGGACGGTGCGCGGATGATGCGCGTACTGATGGCACGCGCGCCACATCTCCAGGCCGTGTACTGCAGCAACGATACGCTGGGCGTGGGCGCCCTGCTCGCCTGCCGTCAGGAGGGGTGGGCCGTGCCGCAGCGTATGGCCGTGGTGGGCTTCTCCGATCTGGCGATTGCTTCAGCCAGCCAACCCGCATTGTCCAGCGTGCGCGTGCAGGCGCGCGAGATGGGCAAGCAGGCCGCCCGCATGCTGCTGTCCCGTCTTGTCGACGGTGGCGACGCCCTGCCGCCGGTGGCGGACCTCGGTTTCAGCGTAGTCGCACGTGAAAGCAGTTGACGGCGCGCCGGGACGCGCATGCCTGTGTCAGGCCTGCCGTGCCGGGGCCGTCGACCACGCTCCCGCCGCCTGCACTAGGCCGCGCGTATAGCCAAGCGCAAAGGACATGAAGCGTTCGCGGTTCTCGTCCAGATCGGAAACCGGCACGTGGTCGGGACACAGCGGGCCGGCATAGCCGCCGCGCTGGTACGCCTTGATGGCCTCGAACATGTCCACATCGCCTTCGTCGGGGAAGACCTCCTGGAAGTCGAGATAGCCGCCGCGGATATTGCGGAAGTGGACCATGAAGATGCGTCCCGTCGCTGCGAATTCCTCGATGACCGGAATCATCGCCTTGCCGGGCTCGGTGAACATCTCGGCCACCGTGCCCTGGCAGAAGTTGAGCCCGTGGTTCGGGCTGTCACTGAGCGCCAGGAAGCGGCGGATGCCGTCGGCCGAGCCGACCACGTGCTCGATGCCATTGAGCCCACCCACCGGATAGGCGGGATCGTGCGGATGGCAGGCCAGCCGCACGCCGGCGCGGTC
This sequence comes from Cupriavidus sp. 05T41, assembly GCF_056396525.1. Classification (NCBI taxonomy): domain Bacteria; kingdom Pseudomonadati; phylum Pseudomonadota; class Betaproteobacteria; order Burkholderiales; family Burkholderiaceae; genus Cupriavidus; species Cupriavidus sp. 05T41. The sequence continues at coordinate 71,189 of NZ_JBFTLQ010000025.1, read as the reverse complement.
CGCAGCGGGCACCAGCCCTTCCACCAGGAACTCGATCGCGTCCCAGCCGGCCTGCTCGGTCACGGCCGGCACGTCGCGCGCCATCTTCTGGCCGCACAGCATCGCGCTCTGCGCGCCACCCTCTTCCTGGTTGGTGGGATAGCCGACGCCCCAGTAGGAATGCTTGCGGTCGTCCTCGGGCGAGTACTCGGCATACACGAAGCCCGAATTCTGCGCGCCACCGCGGCCGGGTTTCAGTCCGGTGCGCGTGATCCCCACCATCTGGACGTTGTACTTGAGGCAGGTGATGCCCGCATCGGCCGCCTTCTGGATGTTCTGTGCCAGCATGTCGCGCTGCCGGCGGGCGCTGCCGAGATCGACCAGCGAATCAAGCAGGATCGACCCGACATCGAGCGCGAACACGTCGAGCTTTAGGCCGAAGCCTTCCACCCAGCGCCGATACGCGACCAGCTTGCCTGTATCCCAGGCAGACACGCCGCCCGTCGCCGAGACCAGTTCCGTGCCGCGATTGTCCAGGACCACGCTTTCCACACCCAGTTGCGTGGAGAGCCGCAAGCGGCGCTCGTCCGGATTCAACAACTGTTCGCTGATATACATGTATTGCCTCCGCCATACTCGAGAAATGAACACGTGTTCATTGTTGTCGCGGCGGGATTCCGGGGCAAGTTGCAATGCGTTGCGAAGCGGGTTGTTGCGCCGGTTTGTCCCACGCTCTGGGACGCCATGCCGAAGCGTCGTCCCAACGGGCTTTCGGTATGTGTACGTGTTCACTACGATTCGCCCAAGCAGCCCCGCGACGTCGATTCGGACCGGGGCAATACATTATTCGGAGACGCTGCATGTCCGGCATACATGACCCAGCCGCCCCCAAGGCCGGCTCTTATCGCTATATCACCCTGGCCCTGATCACCATCGTGTTGGCACTGAGCACAGGCGACCGCGCCACGCTCTCGGTGGCTGGCCCCCATATGGCAAAGGAACGCCAGGCTCATCAGGGCAATCACGAGCCAGTCGGTGTCCACATAATTGCAGGCGATCATGCTGGCGCTGAGCAGCAGCCCGATCGTGATAGGCAGCTTGCGCGCCAGCGTCAACGAACCGGTGCGGCGTAGCAGCGCGTCGGACACAAATCCCGTGGAAACCCCACCGATAAAGCCGCAAATGGCCGGCACTGCGGCGACGAAACCGGCCTGCAGGATCGAGAATCCGCGTCCGTTGACCAGATAGCTTGGGAACCACGATACAAAGAACCACGTGATCGAGGTGATGCAGTACTGCGCAATGAAGATGCCTACTAGCATCCGGCTGCGGAATAGCAGGCCGATGTCGGCCAGGCGTGGCGGTGGCGCGTCGCTCTTGCGCTTGCCGCCCAGGTGAACCAGCGCGCCGCCCGCCTCGATATGGGCGATCTCGGCGCGCGTGACGCGTGGATGCTCGGCCGGTGAGAAATACGTGCGCATCCAGACGAGCGCCAGCAGGAGGCCCAGGCCGCCCATCACGGTAAAGATATGGTCTTCGGCAAGGGCTTCGGCTCGCTGGGGTGGACGGTGGTGGCCGATACCGCGCCCGCGCGTATCGTCGGCAGCACCGGTGGCGTGTTCAACGCCGTGGGCAACGTGGCCGGCATCGTGACGCCGATCGTGATCGGCTACATCATCGCAGAGACGCATTCATTCAGCGGTGCGCTGGTCTTCGTGGGAGCACACGGGCTGGTGGCCATCCTCTGCTATTGGCTCGTGGTTGGCCGCATCAAACGGATGGAACTGCCCGATGCGCCCACACCGGGGCCAGTCGGGACCGTTTCCTCAGGCCCTGGCTATCGCATGTCGGCCTCCGACGCCACGCCTTCCGCTTGAAACCAAAGCGGGACCACCGACATGGCCGAACTGGCTAGGGGTCGTACTTTCCGTGAGTTTTCTGGCGATTTGTCCCGGAAAGTGCGATCCATCAAGGACTTACATATACACAGATCGCGCGAGACTCATTGCGGCGAAACACCTTGCCACAGGCGGCTGCGAGCCCTGCTACCGCCATTTTTTACACGGAAGGTACGTTCACCCCTTCTATCGCCGCCACCTCTACGCGAGCCAATCCAGTGCTGATGGCCGCAGGGACATCGGGCGACACGGTCTCGCCAATCGCTATCACTCCGTTCGGATCCGGGAACTCCATGGACCACGTCGACCAGCCAGCGGGGCCGCTGGCTTCGAGCCGCTCGAGCAGCTTGCCGACCGCGCCAACCTTGCAATAGAACCTGAAGAGCTGGACGGTTCTGCCGGCGTTGCTCCGGCAAAGTGTGACGCGCTTTGGGCTGAGCATCGACAATGTCTGGCCGTCGATCAACCGCGTGGCGTTGGCGATAAAGTCCTCGCGCCAGGCGGGCTTAGCAGACAGAGCGACGCGTCGCTCAGCGCGATGATCCAGCGATGCATACTCCCACAGGTGTCGGAACGTTACGCGACCTTCGTGGCGCTCGATCCACGCTCCGCGAAGGACCCCAAACTCGGTTCCACGAAGCGGCATGCACACGCCAGTGAATAGATCCCAGTATCGGTCCCAGTTTGGCTGTAGGAAGTGGTACTCGCGGAGTTCGTGAACCATGTTGCTTCCTATCGTGCCGTATAGCCACCGTCGACCGTGAACATCGCGCCAGTGGCGAAGCTCGACTCGTCGGATGCAAGAAAGAGGATCATCTGGGCGATATCCATAGGCTCTCCCATCTTGTTCAACGGCGACCGTGCTTCGAGGCCCTTGCGGAAAGCGATCGGATCGGCAACTTCCTTGAACATCTTGTCGTAGTAGCTCGAGTTGATGACACCGGGAGCGACGCTGTTGACGCGGATGCCTTCCGCCGAATGATCTAAGGCCATGGCACGCGTTAGGGCAGCCACACCACCCTTGGCCGCCACGTAGGCCGCGCGGTCGGGAATGCCCACCACGGAGATCGTCGAGGCCAGATTCACGATGGACCCGCCGCCGCGACGTACCAGTTCGGGAATGGCATACTTCGAGCAGAGATAGACGCCCTTCAGATTGACGTCGATAACACTATCCCACGCATCCTCCTCCAGCGTCACCACACTGCCGAGCGTACCGAAGCCTGCGTTGTTGACGAGGATGTCAATGCCACCGAAATGCTCGGCAGCGTGTCGGATCATCTGCCTGACTTGCTCGCTACTCGCGACGTCGACTTCGATAGCCAGCGCATTCTTGCCGATGCGCGCGGCAACAGCACGCGCATTGTCAATGTTCAGGTCCGCAACGATCACCTTCGCGCCCTCGCGCGCAAAAAGTTCTGCGGTGGCTTCGCCGATGCCCGCTCCAGCGCCGGTGATCAGGGCGACTTTATCTTTGATTCTCATTTTGCTCTTCCTTAAAAGATGACGTGCTGCAGTTGTTTCAATACGGCCTCCTCGATGCTCAGCGCAGCAAGCCACGAGGTGCGAGGGTTGTCGGGCAGTGGGTTGTTTGCGAGCAGCACCTTGATGCAGCCGAAAGGGCCTGTGGCCTCCACCTCGTGGACATTGCGGGCTACGGTGGGATCAGCGATCAGTTCCACCTGGGTCGCATCGAATCCGAGTCCGGACAAGGCGACGGCTGCGGTGACATTGGCGTTTTTGGGATAGCTTGCCGAGGCCTCGGCTGCAGTGCCGCGGAAGATCGTGGTTGGTGCCGCTATCGAGTTGAGATCGAACTGCGTCTCGGCGGGGGAACCCAACCACGCACGCGGCGGCTTGCGGCCTACATAGACCACACTATCCAGACCCGCTGAGCGCGCGGACCTGAGTGCATCCAGCCCACCAATCGCACCGGAAACCAGGATCAGCCTGGTCTCCCCCTGTTCGGCGGCCTGCCTCAGCCGCTGGTGCAATCCCTCGTCCGCTAGCGCACCGATCGATGCGATGACGACCGGTATGCCCTGCCGAAGCAACTCAGGAACGGCTGCGCTCACTGCGGCATGACCCGCGCACTCGATAACCAGGTCCGGCTTCCAGGCAACCAGCGACGCAACGTCGGAGCACAAGGAGATGTCATAGAGACGCATGAAGGCGTCTGCATGACCGGAGGGATCGATCGCGGCGAAGCTAGCTTCCGGAAGATGGCGGCTGCGCAAAGCCTCAAGGACGCGCTTACCGATTGCCCCGAGTCCAAGGAGTGCGACTCGCGAGATGCTGGTGGTGTTCATGCTGCGCTCTCCCAGAATTTGTTCAACATGGCCACATAGGCCACCGTGCGGGTAACCGGAGCAAAGTGCCCGCCAGCAAGCTCTTGCAGGCAGGCGCCCGGAATCAAGCGCGCGAGTTCTTGCGAGTGGTGGAAAGGAATGATGTAGTCGTCCTGGGCACCCACCACCAGAGTGGGGGCACGCAGAGCAACGAGTTCCTTGTAGCGGGTGTAGTCAAGCAGCATGTCGATCCGTGCAATCACCATGTCGATATCGACATCTGCAGTCATCGGGAAGTCCAGCCGAGCCTCGGTTGCGAGATGCTTGCCGTACCACTCCGAGGGATAGGCCGTCAGCTTGGTCAGCGTGTTGTACGCATCGCCGCCAAGCTCTCGCAGCACATGCTTTCGGAAGGCAAAGAAGTCCTGGAATCGTTTATCCGGCTTCGCCCAACCGCTACTCAGCACGATCGACTTGACGCGCGGCGGGAAATCCAGAGCCATGGCCTGCGCGACCAGTGATCCTGTCGAATGGCCGATGATGTCGGCCTGCTCGATGCCGCGCTCGTCAAGGCAGCGGATCACCGCATCCGCAATGCCGGAGATCGTCGGTGCGCCTTGGATCCTGCTTTTACCGACGCCGGGATGGTCGAGTGAAATCACTCTCCGGGAGGTCTCTAGGATCTCGACCACGGGCCTCCAGAAGGCGGCGAGGCCTCCCAGTCCGGAGATCAGGACAACCGGCTCGCCGGCGCCCCGATCAAGCGTGAAGATATCGTCAAGCAAGGCCCAACCTCACGTCAGTTTTTGGTGTAAGCGAATACGCCGTTGCCAGCGCTTTCGATCTGTGCGATGTTCTCCGGGCGATCAAACGGCTCCGGCGCGGTTTCACCATGGGCGCGCGGCCGTCCCACCTCGCGGAAGAAAGTCTCCAAGCCACTCGGTGTCATGAACCACACCCAGTGAAGATCGGTGTCCCCGGTGTTCACGAATGTGTGAGAGTTGTGCTTGCCCAAGAACAGCGTGACGCCGGGCTCAAGTTTGTACTCTTCGCCGTCGACGATGGCCGTCCCCATGCCGGAGACGAAATGGAGGATCTCCTCATTGGCCGGGTGAGCATGCTCACGAACGCGACCGCCTTGCGGCAACGTTTGCGTGCCCATCGCAAGATCGCGCTGCATCTTGGTCAGTCCTGGCGCGACGACTACTGATACATGGCCGTTAGCCGGCTTCGGCTGCCAGTAGCTCACTTCGGTTTGACGGCTGAAGTAGTAGACAACCCCCTTCTCTTGGGCGGCTTGCTGCTGATTCGTGGTGTTGGTCAACGGTTTTCTCCTGAGAGACAGTTTGTCGTGGCCCACCTAGCGTGGTTCACGGAAATGTAATCCATTACATTTTTTATCGGCGTTTGGCTGTTCGGAATGGACTGCTGAGCACGACATTTGGGGGGCGCGCCAACCACCTCCGAACAGCGGTCCGACTGGTTTCTATTGCTTCAATGCGAGAGCAGGCAAGATGCGCTTGAACTGATCGCTCTCTTTGGACATCAGTGCCTTGAACTCTGGCGCATCGACATACGCAAGTGTCATGTGCAAGTTCTTGACCGCGTCTTGCATGGACGGCTCCCTGGCTACATCTGCCGCGAGCGCGCGGAGCTTGGCCACCACGTCTGGTGGCGTGGACTTGGATACGGCGATACCCCGCCACACCCCAACCGAAAGATCGATGGCTTTGTCCTTCAGCGTGGGCACCTGCGGGATTTCCGGCATGCGCTTGTCGGCCATGACAGCCAACGTTTTCAGCTTTCCAGCGGCCACATACTGCCTCAACTCAGCGTAGGGTACGGTGGTCGCTTCAACCTGCCCGCCGAGCAGGCCAAGGATCGCCGGTGCATTGCCTTGATACGGGACGTGTGTAAACGTCGCACCGATCTTCTGCCCGAGCGCTGCCGCCGCGACATGGCCGATAGAGCCATTACCTGCGTTGGACACGGTCACCTTGCCTGGATTTGCCTTGGCGTAGGCCACAAATTGCTCGAGGGTGTTCCATGGTGCATCGGCTCGAACCGTAACCGAGGTCGGGTCGGAACTGAATTGGGCGATGGGCTGGAAGTCTTCGTAGGTCACCTTCCCAATATCCAGCAGCGGGAGCGTGAGCAACTCGGCGAACACCATGGCCACACGGTAGCCATCGGCCTGCCCATTCACGACGTAAGAGAGCCCGATGGATCCACTCGCCCCGGGTTTATTGATTACGGTGATTGGCTGTGGGAAGTGTTTCCTTGCCGCGTCTGCAAACGCACGTGCCATCGAGTCGGTTCCGCCACCCGGCTGAAACGCAACAACGAGTTCGACGGGGCGGCTCGGATAAGCATCAGCCGCGCCTGCAGAGGCGGAAAGAAATGCGATCGAAGCAAGCATCGCCGAAAGAACGGCGCGGGGAGACGATTTCATAGGACTACCTTCCTTCCTGACAATTTAGATGCCACACATAAGAAATGGAAACGGACTGACCCTCCGTCACGACGAGAAGCCGGTTAGGCACAAATCAGACCTCATCAGGTGCCGTAATGTAATCGATTACAAATAAGGGAGAACCGATGTGCTCAAAAAGCAGCTTCGGCCCCTGCTATGCCGCAGATCTCCTCCACCAGAATCTTAGGGTCCCGGCAAATCTATGTAAAGGATTACATTCCTAGGATTAACCCTGCCGCAGACCGAAAGGCAAGGAGCGTTCCACGTCAGATTGCAAAAAAAGCGCCTTAAAGAATGCTTTTCCCATTCCACAATCTGGCGTATGTCACATCGGATAGGGGAAAGCACCAAACCAGTGCAAAAAAGAGAATCCCATGTGGGGCGAGACGAGGTGGGAGTCATCAAGCGACGTCATTGGCGCCGGCAACGGATCAGCGGGTGGAAAGCTTCTTTGAGCGAGGAGCGGCGACGGACTCCCGAACCACCAGATTGGCGTGCATCTCAGACGGCAGCGGCTTGCGCGAGTGGCGAAGCGCGTCCAGCAATGCCTCGGCACTTCGGCGGCCCATTTCTTCGGCCGGAACCGAGATCGTCGTTAGCGCGGGTTCGAGCAAGCGTGCAAAGTCCAGGTCATCGTGACCCACGATCGTCATGTCGTCGGGTACGCGGTATCCTGCCTTTCGGCACTCGGCAATAGCACTAAATGCGAGCACATCGCTGTTGCATATGATCGCCGTCGTCTCTGGCGCATCGGCAAGCAGGCGGCGCGTAGCAGTCGATCCAAACGCCATGCTGTAGCCGCCTTGACTCTCCAGGATGAGGGGTTCACCCTTCAGCCCAGCGTCGCTAAGGGCATCGGCGAAGGCCTTTTTTCGTGCTATCTGCCGATCATTTCCTTGTGACGGGCCGGAAAGCATAGCGACATGGCGGTGCCCTATCTGGAGCAAGTATTCCACCGCGCGCCGTGTCGAAACGTAGTTGTCAAATCCGATGGAAGCGAAAGGTTCGTCCTGCAGGAAGGAAAAGGTCGTGACCACCGGGAGGTCGATACTGAGCAGATACTCAACCAATTGCAGATCGTCGATCCGCCCGACAACCAGCAAGGCTTCCGCACCACGCTCAACTAGCTGTCGAACCGGTTGGTAGAGCTTGGTATTGTCGAAACCCGCACTCAGGATGAAGACCATCTGGCCCTCTGCTGCCATGGCAGCCTGAAACGCGTTGATCATGCTGGCGTAGATCGCATAGTCAAGCGTTGGGATGACTGCGCCCACAATATGACTTCGACGTGTGCGCAGCGCTTTCGCGGCCGGATTGGGGACGTAGCCAAGCCTTTCCGCAACCGCGATCACATGCTTGCGAACATCCTCGCGTACGGCGTCAGGGATGTTGAATGCACGCGAAACGGTTGCAACAGACACGCCCGCAGCCTTAGCAACATCCGCCAAACGATTTGGTATCCGATCCTTGCCCGACAAGAGATAACCCCGAAAGTAATCGATTTCATATCATACCGGACCCACGACCGAACACGGCGCGCTGTCGTGACACTTGCTGCACTCGCCGCCAAGCGGGACGCTGCTAGCGTGTCGCAGGTCGTGACGGAAAAGTGGCTATACGGCCTCACCCGGATCGGGCTCCAAAGCTACACCATGCGTCCATTCCGGCACATTGATGTAATAGCGCACCGCTTTGCCCACACCGTGGCTCCACAATTGCCCGCCCGTGACCATCTCCGAAAGGTCGCGTGTAGCCGTGGCCTTTGAGACGCCGGTCATCTTCATGTACTTCTCAGCGTTCAGGCCGCCCAGGAAGCCACCGTCCCCGTCGTCGAGAAGGCGCTGCAGCACCTTGCGCTGCCGCTCATGAATCCCGCTGCCCTCATACTTCTCCCAAAAGCGCCTCTTCTTGATCGACTGGTCGATGACCTGGCTCGCGGCATGGCATGCCGCCGTGCATTGGCGCGCAAACCACTGCACCCACGACGTCACGTCGGCGTCACCACACTGAGCTTGATTGAGGGCGTCGTAATATGCCGAGCGCGAGGTCAGTAGCTGCCGCGAAAGACTGTAGAAGCGCACCGGTTGTCGCAAATGCTGCGCCATGGCCATGTCAACGATGGCCCTCCCAATACGGCCGTTGCCGTCCTCAAACGGGTGAATGCTCTCGAACCATAAGTGCGCAATAGCGGCCCGAGCGAAGCCATCGATCAGCTTGCTGCCGGACGTCAACGGCGAGGCCTGCGCTGGCGAGGACTCAGCAAACCATGCGAGGAAGCGCGTCATCTGCGCCGGCACGTCCTTTGATGGGGGTGCCTCGTAATGCACCAGCTCACGGCCTGGCGGACCGCTTACGATTTGCATCGGATCGTCATGGTCGCGGTATCGGCCGACGGCGATTCGGTGGATGCCGGACGTGCCACCGGGGAATAGCGCAGATTGCCAGCGGTACAAGCGGTCATTATCCAGGGGCAGATCAAACGCTGTTGTGGCATCGCTGATGACCCCAACCAGGCCATCGACATGGCGGTCGGTGGGCCCGGACGTCGCCAAGCCAAGCCGCCTCATCACGGACGAGCGGACAACATCGAGCGACAGGCGCTCCCCCTCAATGGCGGCCGTGGCCACCACCTCATCGGATAGCGCATCCAGCGCGACCTGGCTGGTACTTCCAAGGCCAATGGCCATGGCCTTGCCTTCGACGACACCGTGCATCCGGTAGGCCTCCGCCAAGTCAGGCGCGATCATCTGCGCGTCATAGGTGAAGTCAGGCCATTCTGCGCGGCGCCAGATCCAGGAAGAATTCGTGCTCATGAGCCGCATTCTGCCATATTCGGCTCACATAGTGCGCCGCTTTTCAAGATTTGCGGCTCACCGGCACGCGGCACGCCGCGGCTGGCACGCTGGCGCCGACCTGGTGGCCTACTGCTCTTCGACCTTTTCGTGGCGGGCGCCCGGGACTTTCGCGCGCAGCCGATCGAGAAGCGCAAGGTCGCGCTGCACCCGATGCTGGGCGAGACGCCGCCGGCCGGCCTACTCTACGTGGCGACGGTAGATGATGGGGAATGGCTCTATGGCAACGCCCTCGCGCTGAAGCTGGAGAGCATCGTGGGAAAGCGCGCTGTTTTACCGGCTGCTCGACGCGAAGGCGGGCAGCCACGCAGAACGTGAGCTAGAAGACCAGGTAATCGCGGCCAAACGTGAAGCCGATCGCCTCGAGCAGATCGCCCGCGCGATTTGGGCGCGCGAGCACTGTCAGGGGCGGGTGAGTGGGAGCGCCTAGGAGATGATCATGCTTGATCCCGGCGAATGGAAAGCACGCGTGATTGCCCTGCGCGTCACCTTTTGCCCGTCCTGCGAGTCCACCAAGGAGACGCTCGGCGCGTGCGCGGTGGGGGCGATGACAATCCATCGGGAATACGTTTGCGAGAGCCGCTAGTACGCGTTTTCGTGGCTTTTTTCGCTACAGGCTTATGACCCACCTAGCGCGCCACCGGCGCGCGAGTCAAGCCTTGGGGGACGGTCCGCCGCCACCATTCCGCACATCCCGTTTCAAGCAGCGGCGGTCTTTTGGCTCGAGGGAATCAGCAACCACTTCATCGACGCTGCGTCCTGACCTCGTGCTCGGGATCCGCCAGCCGCTTCCCCTGCTCCGTGACTCTTCCCTTCGTCGGCGGGGTACTGAATTTGATGCGGTGCACCATAATCAATACCGGCGACAGACTGACCCCGTTGCCAATCCTCGTGGGTGTAGGCGCTTTCACCCTGCCGCCTACACCCTCTTTTTCCTCCGACCTTCACAGTCCCCGACTACTGCCGCTCGCCACGGGGCCTTGCGGTGATCCATTCAACGCGTCGTAACCCCGCTCGCAGGCTTGGCCGGCGAACCGGGCGGCGTCAGCGTATCCAGCCAGGGCTCCCGCGCGCTGGTCAGCCCGGCTGAGCACGTCGGCGAGCACTCCGAGGGGATCGCCGGCTGCCGGGCCCGGGCCGGAAGCGGCGGGATTGCCGGCGGCGCGACCGGCGGCAAGTAGCCCTGCGACCCGCTGGCGCAGGCGGACTAAAACAACAAACTGCGCTAGCGTGGTTGGGTTGGCCGGCACGTTCTTGTGGCTGCCGCACTGGCTATCCGTGAGGGTCCGCGCCGCGGGAACGGATTGTGCCCATCGATCGGCAGAACCTCACCAAACCTCACCTCGTGCCGTTGCGCATCCGCTGGCGGAGCCGCTTGACGTACCCCAATCGCAGCCGCGAAGGATGCTCTCAGGTACCCTTTGAGTTTGGCGCCCACACGCAGTAGAGGCTTGAACGTCTTATTCGACCAGGTAGAACTCCCTTGATACCAGAGTTAAATGGAACCAGGGCTGGCGCAAGGACGGCCCATTAGCGTCACACACTGAGCATGAACTGCAGACTGCGTAGGCTTGCTGCGCGCTCAGGACTCCATACACCGGGCGCGTGACGCCTCGTCAGCATCCGCAGCGTCTTCGGAAACAGGCCGATTCTGCAGGCGGCTGTGCATGGCCTCGCATCGGATCAACAGAATGAGCAAACGCCGCCAGACCGGCGGGCTCAAGCTGCGCAGAGCTATTCGAAGTTGCAGGACGGAGGTCGCCGGCGCAGGATCGGAAGCTATGCGCGCATTTTAGGTACCTCATTGTCCCCTCAGCAGAGGTCCGGTCGTCCGCCCCCGCTTTGGCGCGGTCTCCGGATCAGGCGGCGAACCGCCGTCGACTATCCCCCGCTCTTGCGCAGCGATGGCGCACCGCCCACACAGCCCCTACCAATGCAGTCTTTCCCGCCGCGCGGACTGCAGTCGTACATTGTTCGAGGACTGCATCCTCAGGATAGAGCGATAGTTCAGCGGCACAGCCCAGCGTCACCACAATGTCCAAGACCGATGCGCTGTCCATGGCATTGCGCAGGAGCGCGCCGAGTACGCGCTCCGTTCCTTCGTCTCGACTTTCATCAGACTCGTTCGCCGCGCGGCGCAAGCTTTTTACCATTGCACGGATATAGTGCAAAAGGTCAGCCGAAGTGGGATTCTCGACGCAACGACCGACTGTGCCTCGTGGAACATCGGTCTTGATCGACTTTGCGAAATGCACCATGCCTAGCTGAGGTGCGGTTTGGGATGCATGTCTCACCGGCCATTCCGATAGTGTTCGGTCGGTGTCCACGTAGATCTCATCGCTGCAGATCTGGCCTGAAATCGCGGAGGTGCACTCAGGGCTTGGTTGCGTTCTCTCTGCCTCTGCAACTTGCCCTTGAGCGCTAGAGGCATTCGGCCCTTCCGCGAATAGTTGCATATAGTCCTCCATACGTGCGTCGTCGTGCAAATTCAGCAGGTGTACTCCATTGGAGCCGCATTCTTTGATAGGATCCAGAGCGCTTTCGCGAATTTTTATTCGCCAAAGCAGATTAAAAAATGATAGAGACCCACAATTTGTTGCTTGGTGGCGGTGGTCGAGGAACTCCATTTAGCGAAGGCGGCTGATCGTCTGGATGTAGCGCTGTCGGCATTTATCAGTCCGATTCCAGATCGGCCGTTTAGCAGCGCGAGGCTTGGCGGAGGTGACGAGAATCGGATTTCGCAGCTCTTGCCTCGACGTATCATTTGGCCAACGGCCTTGGCGTCATGTGCGAACTAACACCATGCCCGAAAAACGGTACCAATAATCGCCTTCAGCTCGTTTCGTATCTCACGCACGTAGCAATCCCCGTCCGGAGTGAGAGCAACACGTTTGCTAAGGCGTTGGAACGGCGATACGCCTGGCCGGTCCTCTAGCGCGTGGATCTGCCTGGAGACAGCGCTTTCGGTAACCTTTAGCTCTGCCGCCGTCCGGGTAAAGCTCTCGAATCGAGCGGCGCTCTCTAGCATCTGCAGGGCAGTCAAACTCGACAATCTCATGGCAACCTTCGTCGAGCTAGGGCGGTAAGAAAATATTGCAATAGATGGCTCTTGGCAAAGTGGCTGAGGCGGAACCCAACCGAAAGCGCGACCCGAGCAAGGGTTTATCGCTGCCAGAGGATTGGGTGCAGTCGGCTCCGAAGCGTCACAAGCTCGTCGGCTAACTGAATGAAGATGACGGTTGACGCGTTATTGAGCGTCGCGGCTGCTTCCAGATTGGTGCCGTCTTGCGCAAGTGGCTGCTCATGATTCAAATCGTCCGCCAAACGTTCAAATTGCGTACGAAGCCTGCCTCCAGGCGATGAGTGCGAAACGAACGGATCGCATGGGTAGGTCCCGAAGTTCTGTTTTGGAAAGGATGCAAGAACTTCCAGAAGGCACACACACATGCGCAGACTATGCTGCACGTCCTCAAAGGCGCTCGCGCGCATGGAGCACTCCTTTGCTGCCGACGCCATGAGTGAGCGAAGCTGAATGAGCTCCACGTTCAGGCGACTAGTGCACCGTTTCAGGTCAGCATGGCCAACTTCATCGCCTCCCACCGTAGCGACCAGATATCCTCCTTGCCGCAAAAGCTGCCCTAGCTGAAGCTTCCACGCGTGTAATGCATAAGAAGGCAATGCTATTGACAGCAGAAGAGCAATCGTCGTCCCGATAAGAACGTTGATGGTCCTCCACAGGCCTTCCGAAAGATCGTTCGTACCATGTCCTGCTGCAATCACGATGGTGACGCCAGCAAGAAGCGCAACGTAGCCACCCGTACCGATAGCATGGTAGGCACAGTAGGCACACGTTGCCGCTAGCAACAGGTATGTGACACCCGGAGTCGACAGATAGTGTTGCTGGGCGACGAGGAGCAACCCGATGAACGCACCGAGAAGCGTACCCTTCGCACGCTCAATCCCTCGCGTGCGGATATTCCCATGGTGCTGGAAGCCGCCAATAACGACTAGCACGGTAATAGTTGCCCAGTCACCGTGCGGCAGTTTCAAACCTGTTGTCAGGCCAATCGACGCCAGAACCGCCAGCCCGACGCGCAACGCGTGGAATGATTTCGCCTGGCGCAAGTGGCCGAAGGGGTCAAGAATCCGCCCGATATGGCGACGCAATGTATCCAACGCCATCTCCAAACCAAGTGTGACCGAACGCCGGTTTCAGCTCTTTTACACCTCGCTCTCCAAACCTGCCATGCACAAATACTTGAGCTCGGTGTAGTCATCCAGACCATATTTGGAGCCCTCCCTGCCGTATCCCGACTGCTTGATTCCGCCGAAGGGTACGGTTGCGGATGAGATCAGACCTGCATTGATTCCAACCATGCCGCACTCGAGGGCCTCGCTGACTCGCCAGGCCCGGGCCAGCGAGCGGGTAAAGACATATCCCGCTAATCCATACTCGGTGCTATTCGCAATCTCGATGGCTTCTTCCTCGTCACGGAATGTATAGAGGGCTGCCAACGGTCCAAAGATCTCATCTGTCGCGACTCGGGCACCAGGGCGTACCCGGCTCAGTACGGTCGGGGAGAAGCAAAGCTCCCCGATCGGATCGGGCGATCCCCCACAGAGCAAATTTGCTCCGCCAGCCACTGCGTCGTCGACAAGAACTTGCATACGCTCGTGCGCGTTGTAGTCAATGAGCGGGCCCTGGTCAACGCCCGTCGCCATGCCGTCCCCTACGCGCAACTTCTTGACTTCCGCAGCCAGCCGCTCTGCGAACGCGTCATGAATCGACTCCTGGACGAGAATGCGATTGGTGCAGACACATGTTTGCCCGGCATTTCGAAACTTTGACTGCATCAGCCCTTCCAATGCCTTCTCGAGGTCAGCGTCTTCGAACACGATGAATGGCGCATTGCCGCCAAGCTCCAGTGACAGTTTCTTGAGACTCGGAGCACATTGTGCAGCCAGCACGCGCCCCACCTCTGTGGAACCGGTGAGTGTCAGCTTGCGAACGTCAGGGCTTGAGGTCAGGACCGCGCCGATTTCGCGGGAAGAGCCGGTGATAACTTGCAGGATGCCGGCCGGAAGACCGGCCTCCTCCGCGAGGTAGGCTAGCGCAAGCGCGGAAAGAGGCGTCTGCTCAGCGGGCTTGACGATGATGGAGCAGCCAGCGGCGAGCGCGGGGGCCACCTTTCGGGTCACCATCCCAGACGGGAAATTCCACGGAGTAATTGCCGCACACAGGCCTACGGGCTGCCGAATGACCAGTTGACGAGTGTAGGGATCGTTCGAGGGAATGATGTCGCCGTAGCCACGGCGCGCCTCCTCGGAGAACCACTCGATGTAGGAGGCAGCGTAGGATATCTCGGCCCGCGCCTCCTGCAGCGGCTTGCCCTGCTCCAGCGTCAACAGGGTCGCAAGGTCTTCCAGATTCGCCTGGACGAGATCGAACCATCGACGCAGGACCGTCGCGCGCTCCCCGGCGGTGCTCTTGGCCCATCGCTTCGCCGCCGCAGCTCCGCATGCGATTGCCTGATCCGCTTCCCTCGCCCCTAACCTTGGCACCTTTGCTACGACATTGCCACCAAATGGATTCTTTACATCAATCCATTGGGTCCCTTCCACCCATTCGCCCCCTACCAGACACTGGGAACGCAGTAGTTCGGGATTCTTCAGGTTTACGGTCGTCTCATTCATACGGTTTCTCTCCTTTGCCTTGGGTTCTGCACAATGCCGTCAGCCCTGACCGACGGCTTGCTTGCCAGCGTCGACGATGACTTCCAGCAACCTCGGCTGCCGGGATTCGATGGCGGCACGCAGGGAACTTGCGAGCTGAGAAGGATCTGCAATCCGTTCGGCGTGGACACCCATACCGCGTGCCATCTCAACGAAGTTCAGTGCCGGATTGACCAAATCCATGCCGAGGAAGTCGTCGCAGTTACGCATTGCTACCAGGCGTTCCTTGATGATTCGATAGGATTTGTTGTTGACGATGACGTACGTGATCGGGAGCTTCTCGTGCGCCGCCGTCCATAGCGCCTGGATGGCGTACATCGCGCTTCCGTCCCCAACCAAAGCGACCACGGGTGTATTCCGCCTGGCAAGGGCGGCTCCGACTGCTCCACCCATGGCAAAGCCCAACCCGCCGCTGGCCAGCCCAAAGAAGTCGCGAGGTGCCGTTACCTCGAGAAAATTGGACAACAGGGGCGAGGTTGTTGGCGCCTCCTCAATCACGATGGTGCCAGCCGGTATTGCGTCCGCGAGCGTCATGGCCAGAACACGAGGATCGATCGGCTCCGACGCTTGCATAGTGGATGCATGCCGGCGAAGCTCTTCTCGCCGAACCGTCCAGTTCGAATCACGCAACCGACCGAGTCGAGCACGGGCCTCATCCCGGTCGTCCGCGCTTTGCGTCGAAGCGATTCGTGGCAGGAGTTCAGTGAGCGTTTCCTTGACCCCCGCTCGTACCGCGAGGTGCGTGGGGTAGTTTTTGCCAAGCTCCCAGTCGCGCTCCGAGATGTGAATGACCCGCAGTTCATCCGGCATCGGGTCGGTTTCACTAAATGCCGACATTCTCAACAGATCACCGCCGAGGACAATCAATAGGTCATGCCTGCCAAGCAACTCCCGCACTTTCGCCTGATTGCGCGACAGGTCGCCCATGAACGATGCGTGCTTAGACGGATACCGCGTGTTGTAAGGAATAGGTTCATGGTAGACCGCAGCACCGATCCGCTCCGCGAGCTCTTGAGCCTCCGTGAACGCGTCCTGCTCTGCAAGCTCTCGTCCGGCAACGATGACTGGCGCTTTGCTGGCGAGGATCGCATCGACAAGTGCGTCACGCGTGCGGCTTGACGGGCCACCCATTGCGTCGACTCGTGTGCTGAAACCCAGCTCCAGTTCTGCTTCGTCATCGAGAATGCTACCCGGCAGACTGAGGAAAACCGGGCCGAAGGGCGGGGTCATGGCAATCTTCGCTGCGCGGCGAACGACTCGAGGCAGATCCTCTACCCGTTGGATCTCATATGCCCATTTGACCAGAGGCTCTGCGAGCGGTACCAAAGGTTCATACAGCATTGGCTCCAGCAAGCCGTAGCCCAGCTCATACTGCCCTGCCGTGACAATCATCGGAGAGCCCGAAAATTTCGCGTTGTACAGTGCGCCCATCGCGTGGCCAAGGCCAGGAGTGCAGTGCAGATTGACCGCAGTCAGTCGACCAGTTGCCCTCGCGAATCCATCTGCCATGGATAAGACGACAGACTCCTGCAGCCCCAGGACATACTGGATCCCCGTCGCTTCTGGCATAGCCTCCATCAGCGCCAGTTCGGTGGTCCCCGGATTGCCGAACACATGCGTGACACCTTCATCTTGCAGGAGCTTCAAGAACGCGGCGCGGCCGCTGAGACGCTGTTTGGTCATAGGTTATCAGGCGCGATCTCCCGATCGCACCAAGAAGTAGTTGAGTACGGAAACTGTTGGGCTGCGCATCGCAGCCCCTGCCGTCATCGCCCAAAGAGACGAAAGCGATGAGGAAAAAAAGCGAGAACCTGGCGGTTCTGGTTCTAGCCCACTGCCGCGCCTCGCCAGAAGATTGGAGGCAGGGACTGGAGCGATCGTGCGGGCGTCGTCTGCGCCCTGGCTGGTGCGAGGTGTCGCGGTTGCATCCTGTCTCCCAGAAAGCTGTGTCTTGAGAGCAAGAATAGAGGCAACCTGCAATTCTTTACAAGTTCAATCTATTTCCAATTTCGATTGCATTTTTCGCATAAATCACGCGCCTCGCCGCGCCGGAGGACGGGCCTTCCAATGTTCCTTGAGTTCCGCAAGGAAGCCTTCGGCGCTCGGCGTGAGGCCGCGATCCTTCAAGACGATGACCCCAATATGACGCGTCAGTACTGGCTGCGCGAGCGGCTTCAGTACCAGACCCGGGCCAAGTGCTGCGGGAATCGCCCCACCCGGAACAATGGCCAGGCCGACACCAGCGTGGACAAACTGCATTACCGTGGCAAACTGGGTCACCGTCACGGCGTGCTGCAGGTTCAGCCCCGCAGCCGCCGCGGCCCCGTCCAACATCCGGCGGGTCTGGGCTTCCTTCGGCAAGGAGACCATGGCATAGTTGGCGACCTCGACAAGCGTCAACGTCTTCCGTCCGGCAAGCGGATGATTCGCCGGCATGACGACGTGAAAGCCTTCCCGGCCCAGCGCGATCGCGGAAAATTCCGCGGGAACATCGTCAACATACGTCAAGCCGAGATCGGCGACGCCACTGCGGATATTGTCCAGGACAGTGCCGTGCACGCCTTCGCGCACCTGGATTTCAATACGTGGCCGGGATTCCCGGTAACGTGCCACAACGATGGGCAAGTGAGTCGAGGCCACCGACATCACCGCGGAGATGATGACCTGCCCGCGCTGCTCGTCAGCGATTTCCCGCATTCCTTCAAAGGAAATCCGGAGGTCGGCGAGAATGCGGTTTGCCAGCGCGACGAACTCCAGCCCCGCAGCGGTGATCTCCACCTTGCGAGTGGAGCGTCGGAAGAGCTCGACACCTATCGCTGCTTCAACGCGCTGCAGCGTACGTGTCAACGCCGGCTGCGACAGGTCCAATGCTATCGAGGCAGCAAGAAGGCTTCCTTCGTCTGCAATGGCGCAGACCGCCTGTAATTCGCGGGAGCTCAGATCGGGGACAAGATTCTTGTTCATGGCAGCGGACGATTGGTGTTCCAAGGGCACGGCAATTATGCCGCACGGCAAGCGGCGGCGGTCTGTCCCTGCCGACCAAGTTCATGCTTACCACAGGAGCCCTCACGCAGCCTTAGGTGCGTTGCATCGCCCGGTCGAATCCGCAGCGTTGATCCTGCTTCAAGGCGCGCGCCGCCGGTCTTGCGACCGGAACGGCGTTGTCAAGTGGCCCGGATCTACCGACCGATCAGGCCAATCGAATACCTGCTGCCTTGATGATCTTCGCGTACCTATCCGCCTCTTGGGCGCAGAAAGCCGCGAAGCGCTCAGGCGACTCTCCAAGCGGGTCTGCCGAGAGATCCGCAAGACGCGCCTTGACATCCTGGTTTGCGAGGGCCTTCGCCGCGGCGGACTGGAGGATCCCTACGGTTTCTGGCGGCATCCTGGCGGGGCCCCACAGACCGTACCAGGTCGTCATCGTCATCTCCGGAAAGCCACTTTCCACGAGCGTCGGCACATTCGGCAGGCTCTTCGCGCGGCGGGTCCCAGTCACCGCCAGCGCGCGAAGCTTTCCGGCTTTGACCAAAGGCAGCGAGGCTGGCATGGAGTCGAACATGAAGGTCACCTGCCCCCCGATCAGATCCGTCAGTGCCGGAGCGCTGCCCTTGTAGGGGACGTGGACCGCCGAGATGCCTGTGGTCATTCTGAAGAGTTCCCCCGCCAGATGACCCGGCACGCCGTTGCTTGCCGAGGCAAAGCTGCAGCCGGTGGGTTGCGATTTAACGTACCTGATCAGGTCGTTGACGTTGTGCACCGGCAGGTCTGCGGCAACAAGCAGTTGCAGCGGCGTGGAAGCAAGGCTTGTGATCGGGGTAAAGTCCTTGAGCGGGTCGTGCGGAAGCTTGGAGTACAAGAACGGATTGATGACCTGTGCCGAAACGTTGATCAACAAGGTCTGACCGTTAGGGGCTGCCTTGGCTACCATATCCGCGCCAATGGTTCCGCTCGCCCCTCCCCGGTTGTCGACGACCAGCGATTGCTTCAGGATTTCCGACATCGGCTGCGTCACCAGTCTGCCGACCACATCGGTAGGGCCACCGGCCGGGAACGGGATGACTACGCGAATCGGTCCTGATGGATATGCGGCCGCCGACGATAGGGCCGGCAGCGCGGCGAGCTGGGCAGAGCCGACTGTAGCTACGCCCGCCTTCAAGAACTGGCGCCTATTCATGTTTGTCTCCTGTATGTCTTTTCGATTAAGCGGGAGGATGTCTCCCAGCTGAGCAACCACTTACCCGGCTGTTGGAACGTACTCCTGGAGGAAACGCTGCGCATCGAGGGCCGCCATGCAACCGCTACCCGCCGACGTAATGGCCTGGCGGTAGATGGAGTCCTGAACGTCGCCAGCGGCGAACACGCCCGGAATGCTCGTCATGGTGGACATTCCTTCCCTGCCCGCGCGGGTGACGATGTAGCCCTCGCGCATCTCGAGCTGGCCCTTGAAAATGTCCGTGTTCGGCTTGTGGCCGATAGCGATGAAGCAGCCAGTCACCAGCAGTTGAACCTCGCTGCCACTCTTGACTTCGCGCAGTCGGACCGCGCTCACGCCCGACTCGTCCCCCGTGACTTCGGCGAGCTCGTGCCACAGATGAAGGTGGATCTTGCCGGCCGCGACCTTCTCCATCAGGTGGGATACGAGAATGGGCTCCGCCCTGAAGCTGTCGCGACGATGAATCAAATGCACGGTTGCGGCGATGTTCGACAGATACAGCGCTTCCTCCACCGCGGTATTGCCGCCACCGACCACACAGACATCCTGGTTTCGGTAGAAAAAACCGTCGCAGGTTGCGCAACCGCTTACCCCGCGGCCACGATAGACTTCCTCTGAGGGGAGACCGAGGTACTTGGCCGACGCTCCTGTGGCAACGATCAGCGCATCACACGTCGTCGTGCCGGCTTCTCCGCGCAGCGTGAAGGGACGCTTGCTCAGATCCACCTCCTCAATGTGGTCGAAAATTGTCTTTGCATCGAAACGCTCCGCGTGAAGACGGAATCGCTCCATGAGATCGGGGCCCATTACGCCGGCAACATCCGCGGGCCAGTTGTCGACGTCAGTCGTCGTCATGAGCTGGCCGCCTTGCGCGGCACCGGTGACGAGCACCGGTGACAGGTTCGCCCTAGCAGCGTAGAGCGCTGCGGTATAGCCCGCCGGACCCGAACCGAGAATCAGAACGCGGGCGTGGGAATTCGCTTCTTTGGTACTCATGGCAACTCTTCACAAGGTACGGAAACAGATGTCGGATCTGGCATCAGATCCGGATGATTTTTTCCTGAGCGAGACGCTGGATCTGCGCATCGTCGATCTTCAGCAACTCCTTGAGCACTGCAGCGGTGCTGGAACCGAGATTTGGGGGTGCACTCCGATATTCGACCGGTGTGGCAGACAAGCGAATCGGACTTGCAACGACCGACACCTGGGATCCATCTGCGTTGTCGAGGGCAACCGTCATCCCGCGATGAATGACATGCGGGTCAGCAAAGACGTCCTGGAGCGTGTTGATGGGCCCGCACGGCACCCCACTAGCTTCCAGCCTCTCGAGCCAATGCTGTGACTCACGAGTGTCGATGACCGCTTGGATCAGGGGTATCAGGACCGCGCGATTGGCAATCCGTGCACTGTTCGAAGCAAAGCGCGGGTCCTGGGTCCACAGGGGCTGCCCAAGTACCTCACAGAGCCTGGCGAACTGGCCTTCGTTACCTACGGTGATGATGATGTGGCCGTCGGCGGTACTGAAATCCTGGTAGGGAACGATATTTGGATGTCCGTTTCCCAGGCGCGGCGGTTGGGCCCCGCTTGCCAGAAAGTTCATGGCCTGATTCGCCAGGCAGGCAACCTGGACATCCAGCAGGGCCGCGTCAACATACTGGCCACGCCCCGAGGTTTCGCGGTGTGCGAGGGCTGCGAGAATGCCAATCGTGGCGTAGAGACCGGTCATGATGTCAGTCAGCGCCACGCCCACTTTAAGCGGCCCTTCGCCAGGCTCGCCATCGGGCCGACCTGTGATGCTCATCAAGCCACCCATGCCCTGCACCAGAAAGTCGTAGCCTGGACGGTGCGAATACGGACCGGTTTGCCCAAATCCAGTGATCGAGCAGTAGACAATTCTTGGATTGATCTCGCGGAGCGATTCATAGTCGAGGCCGTACTGCTTCAGGCCACCGACCTTGAAGTTCTCAACTACCACATCGCAGTGCTCGGCCAATGCCTGCACCATTGCCTGGCCTCGGGGATGGCTCAAATCAACGGCGACAGACTGTTTGTTCCGGTTTGCGCCAGCGAAGTATGCTGACTGGCGCTCGTTGTTGCTCCACTCCGGAGAGCTCACCCATGGTGGCCCCCAAGAGCGCGTGTCATCACCGGTGTCCGGCCTTTCGACCTTGATGACTTCCGCGCCAAGATCGGCGAGAATCTGGCTCGCCCAGGGTCCCGCAAGTACGCGTGAAAGATCCAACACACGCAGATGAGACAGTGCTCCCATGGCTCCGTAGCCTCCAATCAGAATGCGGTAAGACTGGTCATCGCCCGACCCAGGATCAGGGCATGGATGTCGTAGGCGCCCTCGCAGGTATTGACGACCTCAAGGTTCAACATGTGGCGCGCGATGCAGAACTCGTCGCTGATGCGATTGCCGCCAAACATGTTGCGAGCCGTCCGGGCCCATCTCCCCGAAGAACCGGGTCCGCTTCCTCGGTGCGAAAGGCCATCTGGATGCGCAGCGCAAGGCGACCGCGCGCGTAGTCGCGCGCGGCGTCAGTAACCGCGCGCTCTTCTCCCGTTAGCTGAGCCTCCAGCAGCAAGGGATCTTCCCAACTGAAGTGCGCGCTCATGGCTCAAAAGACCTGCTGGCCGGCAAGCCAAGTGACCAGTTGCGTGCGGGACGCGGCACCGGTACGCGTGGCCTTGAGCGCACCGTCCTGGAAGAGCAGAAGGGTCGGCACACCGCGGACACCGAAGCGGGCAGCAACGTCTGGATTTGCCACCACATCGACCTTCTCCACGATCATGCGCCCGTCCATCGCTCCAGCGACGTCGTCGAGCACTGGGGCAAGGGCCGCACACGGCTTGCAATCCGGGCTATAGCAATCCACGAGAACAGGCGAATCGCTTTGCGCAAGCAATGCTTCGATGTCCTGCATGCCGGAACTTTGGACGGTTTCGTTCATGATTAGTGAAGCTCGACTTTGGTTTTCAGCGGTTCCTTGGTGCCGAGCCACACTTGCTGCGCTTGCTCCTTGATCTGCGCGACGCGGTGCGCGACTTCTTCCTGCGTGATGGAGCTGACCGGGTGGGAGACCACTACCGGCTCCAGCGACTTCATGCCGACCGCCTGGCGGGTTAGTTCTGTCTCACGGACGAACTCGGTCGTGATGATCGCCGCGCTCGGAACACCGAGCTTTTCCAGCGCGATCGAGTCGCGAATGCATGCCGAGCAGCACGAGCCGCAATCGCCGATCGCAGTCAGCACCACATCGTTCTCGGCAGCGATCTGCGCAATCAGTTCCGGCGTGGCGTCCTTCGAGAAGCTGTGCTTGACGTAGTAGTTCACCGCGGCGAAATCGATGTCCTCGCCGAGCGCTGCCGCAGCGCCTCGCAGCAGCTTGTTGGCGTTCCACTTCGAGTTGTCCAGGATGCCCAGACGCAGCTTCTTCAACGACTTCTTACGCTCGGACACGGGGGCATCGTCGAAACGCAGCGCACCGCGCGGGTCGAACACTTCGACGGTAGATTCTTCACTCTTCATCAACATGGAAATCTCCTAGTTTTCTTGCGGCGGTCGCGTGTGGGGATCAGAGTGCGCAGGCACCGCCGACACATTCGGCGCCGTTGTCGCCGGCACCACTGCCTTCAACGGCTCGCAGAACAGGCGTGCTCATGTGGCCCCAGCCAGGGATCAGCACGGAGAACCGTCCGGCTTCACCACCCATCACGAACAAATGAATGTTGTCGGGGCTGTGGATGATCGGGATGCGCGTTTCGTCTTTGCGCTTGTAGTATTTCGGCAGATTGCGGTTGTAGACCTTGCCGTAGCGATGACCATAGGCCAGGTCGACAAACCGGTTGCCGTGGTTGTGGAACAGGTAGTTCCGGACATCGGCGCGCGACCAGCCGTACTTGCCGATGGTCTGAGCGTGCTCGAGCCCAAGGACCACCGCAATATGCCCGCCGAGCACTGCACTGTTGGAGGCGATCGTGCTCATCGCCGAACACATGGTGTCCAGAATGCCCTCCGGATCATTGGAGATATGGTTGGTTACACTGTGCGGCGCCTCGGCGGCCATCACGAACACCGTCGAATCTTCCGGCTTGTAGCCGTGTTCCACGTGATACGGTGCGAGGGGGCTTTGAGCTTCGTTCTCGGCGACGCAGTAGGTGTACTTGCCAGGATGGCCCAGCGTGCTCTTGTCCAGATCGCCGGGCCAGCCACCGCCAACGTTGAGCATGATGAGACGGATTGCGCGACCGATGGTCGCATTTGCACGATTTCCGGAGCCAAATGCATTGCAGCCGCCGTTCATGCCGATCTCACGTGCAATCGGACCGTTGACGATCAGCAGCGGAGACGCGACATGGGTAGTCGCTTGCACGCCGTTAAGGTTGAAGGCTTGATCAATCAGCGCCTTCACCGCTGCCAGCACCACCGGCGTGTACTCGGGCTTGCAGCCGGCCATTACCATGTTGATGGCCAGCACTTCGCGCGTCAGCTCGCCCCAGCGCGGCGCAATGCGAGCTTCGACAAATTTTGGATCGCCGCCAAGGCGCGCGACGATCTCATCAATCTTCTCCTGCGTCGGTGGAACGACCGGCAGTCCGTCGCTGAAACCGCGCTCGTAATAGTATTCGACCAGGTCCACGCCAGCCGGCATGCGGCTCACAACCGCCCCTTCTTGCTCTACAGCGCTCATTGCTCTGACTCCTATCAAACATCGTTGTGTCGGTAGGGGAAGCATAGGGGCGAGCCGTCATTCATTACAAGAATAAACTATTTCTAATTATGATTGCGTTATTTGCATATATTGTCCACTGCACATGGCAGATGTGATGCGTAAGCCGAGAGCACTCCCGCATTGGGGAAAATGGCGCCTTACGCACTGGAACTGACGCAAGCCTTTTGGCGAAGATGTGCACGGATCCGCAGCACATCTCTAATTTTCGAATTGAAACCGCATGAGGGGTCGACGGACAATGCGGGCAAGATAACCTGGACACAACGCCAACCGCCGCGCGAAATTGCGTGGCAATTCTGATATGCGGGAATCTGAACGGATCGGGGAATGATCCGAGGCGACTCACCGGCGCCGCACTCGGCGTGCTGACCAGGGAGTCTGTGTCGATAGGCTTACGATCCGGAGATCGAGCGCCGGCCGCCAATCGAGGCCCCGGAAGAAGGGCCGTAGTGTTCAACTGTTTGGCACACGCGGTTTGTACGCTCTGCTCTGCTCGGCGCGCAGTGCATTTGTGATAGATAATTTTCCTCACTTCGCAACATGGCGCAACGGCCATTGCCTTCTTCGGCACAGGTCTCCCCGAGCCTCACGCGAGTTCCGCTAAGCTCACATGTGCCACGATCCAAAGCACTATGGCGGGCCGGCATCATTACCGCAGCGATGATCTAAGGAACAGCGTTAATCAGCATCATGACCATTCTTGCGGTAGTCATTCAGAGCAGCCGCTACAGCATCCAGAATTTCTTCGGACGCGTCCCACGTCAATTGTTCCTTGCCTGGCGGAATCCAAGTGGACTCAACCTCCATGAGCGTCCCACGACATTCCCTTGCCGCCCGCAAGTCCCATGCATACTCCGCGACGGCAGCACCAATTGCCCTGTCCCGCGCGTCTTGCTTGAAGAGCATCCGAGCGGCGGCCTCCATTGCAATACGTCGTACTACGCTGGCCCACGTCCACTGCGTACTGACTTCGACGTCACTCATATCTCGTCTCCTCAATTCCTGAAGCCGCCGTCCGCTTTCGCCGCATCGCGCGCTTACGGCTAGTCAATGAACGCATTTGCTTGGATGATGACCGGCGTCCACCTCGCGATCTCATTTCGCAATTTCGACGCTAGAGCCTCTGGTGTGGCTCGATCAACTGAGACCGGTATTGCGCCGAGCTTCTGCATACCTTCGCGAAACGCCGGATCTGTCACAGCCTCCTGCAATGCCTTGACCAGCTTCGCTACCACCGGTTTTGGTGTGCCTTTTGGCGCGTAGACTCCGTGCCACACTGTCACCTCGAACTCGCCCAGGCCCTGCTCTCGCAGCGTCGGAAGCTCTGGCAGTGCCGCGAGTCGCGATGCCGTAGTGCTGCCGTATGCCTTCACACGTCCGGTGTTGATCGGCTGCAACGTTGTTGTGACCTGATCGCAGAGGAGATCGACCTGACCACCTTGGATGTCAACCATTGCCGGAGCCGCCCCTTTGTAGGGAATGCTGGTCATGGCGGCGTGAAGCTGACTCATCAGCATCAGCCCGCAAAGGTGAGACGCCGTACCAATCCCCGCATTGGCGAGATTGATCTTCCGTTGATTCTTAGCGATATAGGATCGCAATTCGCCGAAACCTGAAGGAGCGAGATCGGGACGCGCAATAAGCGTCATCGGAACGTCGGCGACGAGACCGATGTACTCGAAGTTTTTGGTCGGGTCGAAGCGGAGCTTCTTCGACAACGATGGCAACGTGGCCATCCCGATGTTGTGAATCAGAAGCGTGTATCCATTCGGCTCGGCTCGCACAACAGCTTCCGAACCAACAATGCCGCCAGTGCTTGCGCGGTTCTCGACAATCACAGATTGTCCGAGAGAGCGCCCCATCGCAGCACTTAAATGTCGCGCCACCACGTCGGTGGGGCCCCCTGGTGAAAACGGTACAACCAATGTTAGCGGCCGGGCAGGAAATGATTCTCCAAACGAAGAACTGCATGCCACCCATCCTATGGCGAGTGCGGCGAGGTATTTCATGATCTGTCTCCTAATATTAGATATTTTTTGTATTGACTATTTTTTCTGCCACCCCGTGACGTCTTTAGTCACGATTTCGCATGGTGACGAACTCCTCAGCAACGCTGGGATGAAGCGCGACGGTCTGATCAAATTCGCGCTTGGTGATGCCATTCTGAAGCGATATAGCTCCCATTTGAATGATTTCTGCGGCATCACGGCCGAGCATATGTATGCCGAGTACCCGGTCACTGCTCCCGTCGACGACCAGTTTCATCATCACGCGCTCAGAACTTCTAGCGAGAGCCGCACGCATCGGCCGGAAATTGGTGAGGTAGACCATGATGTCGGGAAACGCAGTGCGCGCTTGCCGCTCGCTCATTCCCACACAAGCGATCTCCGGCGTGGAAAATACGGCCGTGGGCGTCAGCCCGAAGTCCGGTGGGCAGGACAGGGTCGAACCGAACAGAGACTCGGCGAGCCACTGGCCCTGCCGTATTGCGACCGGCGTTAGGTTCAACTGCCCAATCGCATCCCCAATGGCATATACGTTGTCTAGTGACGTTGCGTATCGGTCATCCACTGCAATGGCACCGCCCGGTTTTTTCACAAGCACGCCTGCTGCGCCAGCGGTATTGGGCACGCGGCCAGTTGCGTTCAGCACAACATCGCAATCGAGGATTTCGCCAGCATGATCCGTCAGGCGGTAGCCTTCGGGAAACGCGCAGATAGACCGAACCGAGCGGTTCAATCGAATTCGGATGCCTTGCTCACGGTACGCGTCAATAACACCCGCCTGCAGATCTTCGTCGAATCCTCGGAGCACGGTCGCACCTCGGTGAAGCACCTCGACATCGGCACCCAGCCCCTTAAAGATCCCCGCAAACTCAAACGCGATGTAGCCACCACCAATAATGGCGACGCGTGCCGGCAGTTCTGGGAGTGCGAAGACGTCATCTGATGTGATGCAATGTTCCGCACCGGGGAAGTCCAAATGCGCCGGCGCCGCTCCCGTTGCAACTATGATGTGCGTAGCCAGCACCGTCCTGCCTGAAGCAAGCCGTACTCGTCCACTGTCCACAATCGACGCGCTTTCATCGAAGATCGTGACCTGGCTGCTATCTAAGCCCTTCCTGTACAGGTTCTCGAGGCGGGTTACCTCATCGGCAATGCCGTTTACGAGAGCCGCCCAGTTGTGTCCCTGACTCTCGATGTTCCACCCAAATCCAATGGCGTCTCTGGCTTCTGACCGATATCGACTGGCCGTAACCATGAGCTTCTTCGGCACGCATCCGCGGATCACACAGGTGCCGCCTACGCGCGACTTTTCTGCAATCGCGACCCGGGCTCCCAGGGCTGCCGCCGTACGTGCTGCCCTGACGCCACCAGAACCGGCGCCGATAACAAACAAATCGAAGGTTTCCATGCTGTCATCCGCCGGGGTTATCTCGCAATCTCCGCCTCTGCCATTGGCGCACTCAATGGATCAAGTAGTTTGTCTCGCACAAGCACTCCTTCGGCATACAAGGCACTAATTTCATCCTCTCCAAGTCCCGCAAAGTCCTTCAGAATTTGTTCGTTGTGCTCCCCTAGCAAGTCGGCCTTCAGTGAGGCGGGATACTCCCATGCGGAAAACCGCGCCGGAGGGCCGGGAATCTGGAAATCTCCAACGTACGGGTCACGCACCGTTCGAACCACACCGCGCTCCTGCAAGTGAGGATGGCTCATGGCTTCCCGAAGACTTAGAACCGGCGCGCACGGAATCCGCTCGCGCTCCAAGGCATCTATTGCAGCGTCTCTGGAAGGGAACATACTAAGCCACGATTCCAGAATCTCTTTGAGCTGCTCGTTGTTGTCACGGCGGAGCGCAGCGCTGGAAAATAGCGGATCAGTCAATAGATCCGGACGTCCTAAGGCGGATACGAACTGTTCCCACTGGTGCGGGAGCGTGGCCAACGTCAGGTACGTGCCATCACCACAGCGAAAGATGCCCGTCGGGCCTCCATCGGGGTGTTGTGAACCGGTTCGCGTGGGCTCGTAGCCTTTCCTAAGGCTGACGCGAGGAATGGCTACTTCATGCATATTGAAGTACGTATCGAGCAGCGATGTCTCAATGTATTGCCCCTCCCCTGTCCGCTCGCGATGCAGCAACGCAAAGCCGACGGCCATGGCGGCGGCAACACCGGTAGATGCATCCCCGATGGCCATCGTGATCAGCGCGGGACTTCCCTCGGCCTCGCCAATGAGGTCCGTGATACCTGCATATGCCTGCGCGACATAGTCGTATCCCGGCTTATTCGCCAGGACACCCTTTTGTCCTGCAAGAGAGATGGAGCACATCACGAGGTCAGGATTGATCTTCTTTAATACCTCGTATCCAAGCCCGAAACGGTCCATAACGCCCGGGGAGAAATTCTCGACGAGAACATCAAACTCCGTGATCATCCTAAGAATCAGCTCTCGCGCCTTGGCACTCTTGAGATTCAGTGCAAGGCTCTTCTTTGAATGATTGTGCTGAACGAAATAGGTACTTTGGGAACAGCGCTTGTGCTCCGGTTGCTGACTACGCAACCCACCAATACGGGTTCTGTCGCCGAAGGGGGCAAGTTCAAGCTTGACAACCTCTGCGCCCATTTCGGCGAGGATGCGGGTACAGGTCGGTCCAGCGACGATCTGGGTAATGTCCAGCACACGAAATCCGGTGAGCATTGGAGTATTGGTATGTGGCACGGTAGCTTTCTCCTATCTCGAGTTGAACTGATTCTTGCCGAACAAGTTGTCCCACCGATCACCGCTTGGCTTTGCACCGGTCTTGTCGACCTTCTCAGCCAGCACGGCGACCCCACGCTGAACGGCCGGACGCTGACGCACTGCTTGGTACCAACGTTCGAGATTGGGATAATCCGCAATATCCTGGCCCTGCCATTTGTGTGCGCGCAGCCAGGGATAGGTCGCCATATCGGCAATCGAGTAGTCGCCCGCGAGGTATTCGGACTCGGCGAGTCGACGGTCAATGACGGTATAGAGACGACGTGCCTCGTTTGTGTAGCGATCGATGGCGTAGTCGATCTTCTCAGGTGCATACTTTCGGAAGTGATGTGCCTGGCCGAGCATGGGCCCGACGCCGCCCATCTGGAACATCAGCCACTGCAGGACCTCGTATCGCTTCCGGGTGTCCTGTGGCATAAACTGATAGCCACTCTTTTCGGCCAAGTACATCATGATGGCACCCGACTCGAACATCGCAATGGCCTGCCCGTCAGGACCTTCATGATCGACAATGGCGGGAATCTTGTTGTTTGGGCTGACCTCGAGAAACTCTGGTGCAAACTGCTGACCTTTGCCAATGTGCACCGGTATGACGCTGTAGGGCATCGCCAGTTCTTCAAGGAGGATGGAGACCTTGTAGCCGTTCGGCGTGCTCCAGAAGTAAAGATCGATCATCTCGATAAGGTGGTTCGTTACTGATGGAGCCATCTTAGAAATGTCACGATCGTCGCGCCAATACTGTGTCCCGCTTGGGGCATGTCAAAAACTTATGGCAGTCCCACGATGGGCGCCACGCTATACAATCTGCTATGGAATTCCGACAACTAAAGTACTTCGTACGAATCGTCGAGCTCGGTAGCGTGTCACGCGCGGCTGCCGATCTTTACACCGCCCAGCCGGCGCTCAGCCAGCAAATCGCCAAGCTCGAAGACGAACTGAGAGTGAGGTTGCTGGCCAGGAGCGCTCGCGGCGTGGTCGCAACTGAGGCGGGAGAGGTGTTCTATCGCCACGCCCGGGCGATGCTGCGCCAGGCCGATCTCATGAAAAGTGACGTTCAGCACGCGGGCGAGCACCCGCAAGGGAAGGTATCTGTCGGCCTACCGACCAGTGCCGCAACCATCCTCGCGCCCAGACTCCTCGCTGCATCAGCCGTGCAGTATCCCGATATTCAGTTACAGATCACCGAGAGCCTGAGCGGGCACCTACAAGAACTGGTAGTAAACGGCCGGATCGAGATGAGCCTCTTGTTCGAACGCGTGGACGGTTCGGGGGCGGTATGTGAAACAAGACTTGGCGCTCACCTTTAGGTTACCCCGCTTCTCATCGAGCGCCTGCTTTTGCTTTCCTGCCAGCTGCCTGGCAGTACGCCGCCTGAGGAGGTCACCATCGCCGAAGCGGCAAAGCGACCGCTAATACTCCCTGGTCGGTCCAACATCACGCGTCAAATCATTGACGAAGCGTTCGAAGCAGCGGGGGAAAAGCCCGTTGTTTTGGCGGAGCTGGACTCACTTGCCACCATCCGCGCTGTCGTGGCAAGTGGCGTAGGGTCGACTATTTTGTCGCCTTCGATCCCCGGAGGCACCCAGGGATTGACAATTCAGCGAATCACCGACGCGGCGTTGCATCGGCGACTTTCGTTATGCACGTTCGACATCATGCCGTTAAGTTCGGCGGCTCGCCGGATCATGGAACTAATTCGGGAGACTGCGCTGAAGCTGGTGGCCGAAGGCGAATGGCCCGGCGCCTCGAAAATTGAATAGCCATACGGAATCGCAATACC
The DNA here is from genome assembly GCF_056396525.1 of Cupriavidus sp. 05T41. Classification (NCBI taxonomy): domain Bacteria; kingdom Pseudomonadati; phylum Pseudomonadota; class Betaproteobacteria; order Burkholderiales; family Burkholderiaceae; genus Cupriavidus; species Cupriavidus sp. 05T41. Next base: position 40,480 of record NZ_JBFTLQ010000025.1, on the reverse strand, counting down.
GCTACCACAAAGTCCTATTGGCCGGGTACCCCGTTGCATGCCTAGACTTCCCATGCATCTAAACAGGCAAACGGTATCCCATGACTAAACGGATTCTCGAAGGCATCAAAGTACTTGACCTCACCAGGTTCTTTTCCGGCCCTCAATGCACGCTCTTCCTCGCCGGGTTGGGAGCGGAAGTCATAAAGATCGACGATCCGGAGATCGGAGATCCAACCGCGTTTTCTCCGCCCTTCGCCGGCCCTCAAGGAGTTTCATTCGAACGGCGCTCAGAGCTTGACATGGGCATCGCGTACCTCAAGCGGGCTCGATCAAAGAAGTCTACGACCCTGAACCTGAAGAATGCCGAGGGCAGGGAGTTGTTCATGCGCATGGTCAGGAACGCTGATGTCGTGGTCGAAAATTTCAGCGCGGGAGTCGCGGATCGACTTGGCATCGGCTATGAAGTGCTCCGCGAGGTCAATCCAGGCGTCGTCTATTGCTCTCTGACCGGATATGGGTCTACTGGACCCGCAAAGCATCTCAAGGCTTATGATCTGATGGTCCAAGCGGCCGTTGGCCTAATGAGCATTACGGGACAACCGGACGCCGGGCCAACGAAAACAGGGTCTCCGCTTTCGGACGCGATCGCGGGCCTTTTCGCGGCATTCGGAGTTGTGGCGGCATTGAACTACCGCCAGCAAACCGGTGCAGGACAGTCTGTGGATGTTTCCATGGCCGACTGCCTGCTGTCCTTGATCCTGGACGAGCCGCTCGATTGCTATCGCGAGCTGGGCCTTTCGTTTCAGCAGGGTAACCGAATCATGCGATTCTCTCCCTTCAATGCGTACAAGAGTGCGGATGGTTGGGTGACTCTTGGCACTGCCACCAACGATGATTGGAGCACACTGCTGGACCTAATGGGACGCGCTGACCTCAAGGAAGACTCCAACTTCATGTCCGTGGGATGGCGCCTGTCGAACAACGCGACGGTCGATGAGATCGTATCGGCATGGACTTCGTCGCTCCCCACTGCGGAGATTGAAATGCAAATGCACTCTGCAAAGATACCATGCAGCCCCGTAAGGACGATCGACGACGTGCTCGCGTGGGAACAAATCGTCGCACGGAACATGGCCGTGTCACTGTGGAATCCGCTCGCTGAGGCAACCATGGATGTCAAGGCTGCATCGTTTCCCTTGCGATTTGGTCACGCGGAGGTTGGCTATGACGCCCCGGCCCCGGTTCCTGGCGCACACACCGAAGAGATTTTGCGCAATATGGCTGGGGTAGATGCAGCTGAGTTTCTACGGCTCCGAGAGCGCCGGATCGTTTGAGTTCCCCTATGGGCAGGGTCTTTCGACACTGCCCAATTCAAGCATACCTCAAGAAGGCGTATTGCATCCTGCAATCGCGCTTGATCGAAAAAGCGCTTGTGCGGGTGCAAGTTCTCTTTGGAAAAGGGATTTGAGGCAATGCGAGGTCAGTCTTGGTCCGGCGTCGAGATTGCGAACGGAGTGACGTCGATTTGACGAGCCCGTCTGCCGAAGCAAGGTGGGAATCCGGGTAGGTCGATGAGCGACCGCGCACCGTTGGATAGGTCCATAATTCTGATGGACTGGCGTGGCCAGCGCAGGCACGGCGTCGCTGGCCAACCCGTCGCGGATCTCGCCTACGCTACCCGCGCAAGCTCCTCCTCCATAAAATCGAGGCGGTCCTTTCCCCAAAACATCTCGTCACCCACGAACATCATCGGCACGCCAAAGACTCCCCGCTCAACGGCTGAGTCCGTGCTTTGAGCAAGTTCGGCGCCGATCTCCTCGCTTCCGGCGACCTCTTCGAACCATGCGAAGTCTACGCCAAGAGACTCGACAATCAGTCGCAACCCGGCATACTCGACGATGCTGGCGTCACCGCGTTCCCAGTACGCCTCCATGACCTGCTCGACAAACGCCAACTCCAAGCCCTTTCGTCGCATTGCGAGAGATCCACGGAGAACCCTGCTGGACTTGATGGGAAATTGCCGGGGGATCTGGAACGAAATATTGTACTTCTCGGCCCAGCGCATCAGATCTCGCTTGCGATAACGAAGCTTTGCCTTCGACTCTTTCATGAGTTCGTAGTCATTGTTCCGGAATACGTACCCCAGATTGTAGGGATGCAGGACGAGCTCGGCGTTGTGGCGCTCGAGGATCGGCTTGAACAGCTTGATCGCAAAATAGGTGTTGGTGCTACCTACATCCCAGTAGAGGTCAACCCGCTTCTTGTCCATTTCGACTCCTGTTGAATGAGACTGTGTTCAGTCTATGGATAGGACCGCAGTCTGACTAATATGGAATGGCGATTCGGGTATATCGAAAAACTATCGGGCACTTGGCGCCGAGTCGGTACAGAGTCGGCGCACCGAATCTCGATCAGAACACGTGATATTCGTGCATAGCAGAGAGTACCGGTACACAAAGTTTGTTGGCGGCTGAAGGCCAAGGCGAAGCTATGGTCAGAGAAGCCTTCGACGCGCGCTGGTGTCGTGCCAGCGCCTCACGCGGGCTAGCGATTGGTTCTTGGCTTGCGCGTAGCGAGGGCTAGTTGAACGAAAGACCTCACTGCAGGTGATATCTCGCGACGCCGGTGCGGCAACTCCAACTGAATCGGAAAGTGAAAGTCCGCGATACGCTAGTACACGATTCCGGGCTGGGAAAAGCTCTGCATCGCGATTCCGGCACGATCGCGACGCCATAACCGGCCGATGCCAGACTGATTGCTGAAATGAAGTCTTGCACTCGATATTCAAGATTCGGAGTAAAACGCCCTGCTGCGCCAAGGGCCGTCAATGCATAGCCGAAGCCGAGCGACCACCGCATATGGCAATCTTGCCGAGCAGGCTGGGCGCCACCACCGCAGCCCATCAAGCTTCATTCTGGCGCAAGGTACTGAACCTGGGCGGGAGAACTTCCTGAACCTCTCAGTACTAACTCCCAGCGCTATCCCCGCGCGCGTTAAAGCAATGGACTGGCCACTGTCCGCCGTCTACCAACCGCCCAGTTATTGCGAGAAGACGCTGCCATACCGTCGTCACGGCCAACGACGCGGGTAGCGTCGCGGCCCGGCAAAGGTAGACCTGTCGCGTGAACCCCTCTTCAGCGACTCGCGCACAGGATACGATGCCACCTCGCCACTCTTCCTGTACAGACGCGTGAGACAGGATTGTGAAGCCCGCCCCCGCAGCAGCAAGGGCTATGAGCTCCGGAATCGCATTCACTTCCGCAATGACCTGAAGTTCGGTGTCTTGGGATGCGCTGAACCGATCGATGAGGCTGCGTAGACCATGCAGTCCGGCGGGAAGAATCAATGGGTAGTCACCCAATCGCGAGAACGGCACGCTGAGAGCAGCGTTGATTCCGTTTCGACCGTGCGCCGAGAGCTCGCCGGGCGGCCCGACAAGCAATAGGCGTTCTTCGAGCACCCGATCTGCGCGCAGCCCGGGCTCGGGCGTACCGCCGAAGGTCATGCCAATATCCAGATGCCCGGTCAGCAGCCCTTGCGGGATGTATCCGGTGCTCTGTTCGATGATTTGCAGGTCAATCCCCGGCCATTCCGCGCAGACTTCCTTCACGAGTGGCACGGTCAGTAGCTTTGCCAACGACTGCGGTAACCCGACGGCTACCCGCCCCTGCGGTTGCTTGATCGCTGTCCGAATGTCTTCGTACGCCACTTCCACGCGCCGAAGGATATCGGTCGCATGTGCGAGCAACATCTCGCCTGCGGCCGTGGCCACGACCCCGCGCGGCGTTCGCTCAAGCAAGGCCGCTCCGAACTCCTCCTCCAAGTTCTTCATCTGGAGGCTTAGCGCAGGTTGCGCGATGTGCAGGCGCTCGGCAGCGCGAGAAATGGAACCCGCTGCGCAGACTGTGACAAATCCCCGCAGGGTACGAAGTTCGAGAGCCATGAAGTGCCTCGGCGAATTGGCCATATCGAAATCTTATATCGGATATCCGAAACTTGTCTTGGACTTATATCCGGCAGGTCGTCATGCTACGGGCAAAACCATAGGACACGATGATGAATCCGACACGACGCACATTGCTGCTGGGGGCAGTCGCCTCCGTAATGGCAAGCCCCCTCTTCGCCGCTGATTGGCCGACCAAGCCCGTCCGGATCGTTGTGCCGTTTGCTGCTGGCGGGCCCACCGACTTCATTGCCCGCCTATTGGCGACGGCCCTGTCAAAAGAATTGGGCCAGCCAGTCGTCATCGACAATCGCCCTGGTGCCAGCGGCAACATTGGCGCCCAGCATGTGCTCGATAGCGGCAATGACGGCTACACCCTGCTGCACAACACCGTAGCGATGCAAGCTGTGAACCCGCTGATGTACCCGCATGCGCGCTTCCTGCCAGGACGAGATTTCGTGCCCATCGCGACGACAGGCTCGATGCCGAACGTCTTAGTGATCCATCCCGACAAACTCAAGGTAAAGACGCTTGCCGATCTGGTCCAATTCGGGAAGGCGAAGCCCGACGCTCTGACCTACGCAACCTTTGGCGCTGGATCATCACCGCACATTTATGGCTCTCTGCTGCAGAAAAAGGCTGACTTCAAAGCGGTAGCGGTGCCGTACAAAGGTAGCTCCCCGGCTCTCACGGACGTGATGGCCGGCCAGGTCGACTTTGTGTTCGACTCATTCACTACGTGCATCGGCCAGATCCAGGGCGGCAAGCTGAAGCCACTTGCCATTACCTCTTCGCAGCGCTCTCCGATGCTGCCGGACGTGCCGACGCTCAAGGAGGCGGGATATCCAGGCGCGGACCTGAAGTTCTGGTTCTCCCTGCAAGCCCCCGCGCAGACGCCTAAGGCGGTCGTAGACCGCCTGCGAGCGGCTGCGGCAAAGGCAGTCAACGACCCCGATTACGTTGCAGCGCTACGCAATCGCGGCGCCGAACCGATGCCGACACGTCCCGACCAGCTCGTCAGCTTCGTCCGAACAGACGCCGAGCGTTGGACGAACATCGCGCGCGGTCTTGGCATCCAGCCGGAATAAAAAGGAAACTCAAACCATGCAACCATTGAAAGGCATTCGGGTTCTGGACCTGAGCAAGGTCCTGGCCGGCCCCCTATGCGGCCAATACCTCGGTGAGCTGGGCGCAGATGTCATCAAAGTCGAGCCGCCGGGTTCGGGCGACGACACGCGCGGCTGGCTTCCTCAGGATGCGGGCCAGTCTGCCGTATTCCTGGCCGTCAATCACAACAAGCGCAGCATCGCGCTAGATCTCAAAACCGAAGCCGGCCAACGCGTCGTGCAAGAACTGGCGGCCAACGTTGACGTGGTATTGCAGGGATTCGGTGGCGGTACCGCCAAGAAACTCGGCGTGGACTACGACACGTTGAGCGCCGTGAATCCCCGGTTGATCTACTGCGAGATATCCGGCTACGGGCGCGATGGCCCCCTGGGTAACGAGCCCGGCTATGACGTGATGTTGCAAGCATTCAGTGGGATGATCAGCACCATGGGGGAGCCCGGCGGGAAGTTTGCACGGGCGAGCTTCTCGCCCGTTGACATCGGCACAGGCATGCACGCCCTCAGTGGCATCCTGGCTGCCCTGCTCGAACGACACACAACCGGAAAAGGGACCTATCTGGAAGTGGCGCTTATGGAGACCGCCCTCGGCTTCATGGGATATATGGCGCAGAACTACTGGCGTAGCGGAAAAGCACCACAACGGATGGGCACAGCACATCCGTCGATGTCACCGTACCAGGCATTCGATGCAGCCGATGCGCCGCTGATGCTCGGAGTTGGCAATGACTCGCAATGGAAGCGCTTCTGTTCTGTGGCGGGTCTCGAGGACTGGGTAGACCATCCGGACTTTGCTACCAATGCCGCTCGGGTACGGAACTTCTCCCGAACGGTCGATCTAGTGCAGTCGCGCCTCTCGACTCAGCCGCTCGCTTACTGGATGGAAGCGCTCCGGCAAATAGGCGTGCCTTGCTCGCAGATCCAGACTTTGGACCAGGCTCTGGCGCACCCTCAGGTACAGGCCCGACAATTGATCGTCGAGACGGAGCATCCCGTCCTGGGCACCGTCGCGAATGTTGGCCTGCCCGTGCGCTTCCGCCGAGAAGCACGCCATGCAAGCCGTCCAGCCCCGCTGCTCGGCGAACACACTGACGAAATCTTGCACGAGGCTGGTTTTACGCCTGAGCAGATTGAAGGTATGCACCGCGCCGGCACGGTAACCTCCGCTGCGGCGATCGCAGCCGCCTAGACCCCAAACCAGTATTGAGTAGACTATGTCCTTGGTTACCTACACTGTCCGCGATCACGTCGCCGAAATCCTCCTCGACAACGCTCCTGTCAATGCCCTCACCGTTCCGATGGTCGACGCGCTGATTCGGGCTTTGGACCGTGCGGCCTCTGACGACGCGGTTCGGGCCGTCATCGTTGCGAGTGCGGTACCGAAACGATTCTGCGCCGGGCTTGATATTGCCGCACTGCAAGGCGCTTCGGCGGACACCGTTCACACGCTCCTGGACAAGCTCTACGTCCAGTTGTCCGAAGCGCAGTATCGTCTGGGCAAGCCGTCTATCGCCGCGGTGAGTGGAGCTGCGCGCGGAGGCGGCATGACCCTGGCTATCTCCTGCGATCTGATTGTGGCTGCCGAGGATGCCAGCTTCGGATACCCCGAAATCGAAGTCGGCATGCTCCCGGCAATCCACTTCACCCATTTGCCGCGCATTGTCGGCCGTCACGTGGCATTCGATCTGCTCTTCACCGGGCGTGCCTTCGGCGCGAACGAAGCGCAGGCGTTGCATCTCGTGAATCGTGTCGTGCCAGCGAACGAGGTACTCGAGGAGGCGCGGTTACTGGCCTCGACCCTAGCTGCCAAGTCGGCATCTGCGATGAACATTGGCAGAGCAGCATTCCATCGGGCCGTCGACAGCGACTACCGTCGTGGTGTTTCCTACGCGGTCGATACGTTCTGTCGCGTTGCAGACACCGACGATGCGCGTGAAGGGATTGCGGCCTTTGTAGAAAAGCGACTGCCTAATTGGGGTTCTTGAAGAGTTCCTGAGAACGGGCCCTGCTGCCCGCCCATCAGAGCGCGCACGATGTCCTGCCTCAGCACGCGCCGCTCGACGCGGATATCGTGCCGCCACCATGCATTGAAGTCGTACACATAGACGAAGGCCTCGTGCTCGCACAGAGCGAATGCGCCCGGCGTCAGCGCGGTTGCCGCCGCGGAAAATTGCAGAGCCCCATCGCGGCTTTCGCCATATCGCCGGCCACGAATGATGAACTGGTGCAGGTGATCGTCTGTCCAGCCCATGGCTGCCTGAATGACCTCGTGGAGCCGAGCCAGCGTGACGCGCTCAGGAATGAGCAAACGCCGCCAGACCGGCGGGCTCAAGCCGCGCAGAGCAATTCGAAGTTGCAGGACGGAGGTCGCCGGCGCAGGATCGGAAGCCATGAATGCAGGTGCCTCATTGTCCTCTCAGCAGCGGTCCGGTCGTCGGCCCCCGCTTTGGCGCGGTCTCCTAGTTGATGATTGGATTTTTCTTCTGCATATCGTCCTTGATCAATTTTGACCAGGCTGCACCCACTTGCCGCTCGGTCACGTAACCGCGTTTCCTGGTATCAAGCTGGTCGAAGCGCTTGTAGACCTCAGGCATGCCAGCGCGTGCTTCTTCACGGGTCAGTTTGCCGTCATGATCAACATCGGCCTCCCTGAAGCGTTCGCTGAACCACTTCTTTCTTTCGGCCGGCGTCATTCCTTTGGGCGGCTGCGGTACTTCGTTGACATCCGTGGTAGCCGACGAAGTCGATGGTGTCGTCTGTTGTGAAGGCTGCGCGATAACGGCACTGTTAGCCAGGGTTATCGACAAGGCCAAGGCAGTTACAAGGAAGTTCAGTCGGACCATTTTTCTCCTCAACTATTGATTTGTGACGGCGTACCGGCAGAGTGAAATTGCTTTGCAGTTCGCAATCGCATTGTTCCAGAGCGCAATTCAGGTAACAGCGGAGTCCTCCTAGGTACCCGCACTAGTATTGGCGAGAACGCGGCCGGCCATTTGACATTATGGGACAACCAGTTGATATATCGGGACATTCCGGGGATACCCCCACAAGAATCCCGCCGCAGGTAAAGAATAGACCGCCACAGCGCCAAGCCGGTAGCTTCTTGCTCAGCGAGGGTGAGGAAGCGCGCTCTGGCGAGGGTATGTTATCTCGATGCCGGCGCGGCTTTCGCCGCTCCGGACCTCAGGTCGCCGGCAAATACGCTGATGACACGCTTCGGCACGATGTATTTGCGGATCGCAGCGTTGACCGAGGCGACTGTGGCCGTGCGCACGTGCTGTTCCTGCTCTGCGGTGAAGTCCATGGTTTGGCCAACGGACAGTTGGTCGGCCAGGTTTTGTGCCAGTACGCTATCCCGCGTTCGCGCAATGGTGCCTTGTTCAAGCAATCCGCTCTTTGCGTCGGCAAGCTCTTCTGCCGTGATTCCGTCCCGCACGAAGCGCGCGAGCTCCTCTTCGGCGGCACGCTTGACGCGCTCCAGGTTGCGCGGCGCAAAGGAAGCCTGCATGGTGAAACTGCCTGCCGTGTCGATCGCGTTGATCTGCAAGGAGCTACCGGCCGAATAGCTGATGCCATCGCTCTGACGGAGCCTTTCGGATAGCCTGCCACGCAGTGACTTGCCACCGTAGATTCGATCGGCGATGGCGAGGTCTGCATAGTCGGCTGAGCTCATGGTCACGGCCATCGGTATGCGGGCCAAGTAGATGGCGCTAGCATTGTTCGTGGTTTTGGCCGTCAATGTCGCAGGAGTGATCGGACGGTAGGGCCGATCGACATGGACATAGGGCTCGGAGGCGCTCCAGTCACCGAACAGCTTCTCGAGTTGGTCTTTCGCGCCGTCTACGTCGAAGTCGCCCACCAGCGCCAACTGCGAGTGGCTGGCGCCGTAGAACCTGTGATGAAAATCACGGATGTCATCCACGCGCGTCGCGTCCACGCCTGCAATGCGCTCACGCTGATCTTGCGTATGGCGCGGATCGCCAGGCGGGTAGGGATTGTCGTGTCGGTCCATCGTGACAGACGCCAGCATGCCCGGGGCATTGCCGACGCGCTCGATCTCGGCGATGCTGGAGCGCTTGATGTCGTCAAAATCGGTGGTGTCCAGAGCGGGCTTACGCAGGATATCGTGCAACACCGGAAGGAAGTCTGCGAGCTGGTCTCTGTGCGTTTCGAATCGAATCGTCACGCGATCCGCTTGCGCAGTGATGTTGACGGTGGACTTGAGCCTGGCGAGCAAGTCCGCGAGCTGCTCGCGGTCGCGGCCGCCCGCACCGTGGGTCAACGCGGCGGCAGTCAGCTCGGCGACAGGAGCCCTCCCCTTAAGACTGTCGATCGTACCCATGTTCAGAATTAACATTCCGGTGACAATGTCACCGCGAGTTGGGCGACTCAACATTGCCAATTTCATTCCGTTGGAGAACGTGAACCGTTGCGTATGCGCCTCGATGTTCTCCGGGGCGGGATCGAATTGCGGTGGCGGCGCGGCCACGGGCTTGCCGCGATAGCCATCAAGCAGGTGCGCAAGATCTGTAGGCGGCGGCATCTCGACGCGTTGTGGTTGCTCGCCCGGAATCAGCCTGCCTTCCGTGCGGTTTGCACGTCGCAGATACCGCATGGCCACACGCTGCAGGTCCTCGACGCTAGCATTCTCCACGCGATCGCGAAGAAGGAACCACAGACGCCAATCCCCCCATGCAATCGCTTCGGACAACTGCATAACCAGCGCGTCGGGGTTCCTGAACACCCTGTCAATCGCATTGCGCGCATCGACGCGCACGCGCTCGAGCTCGACGGTAGTCACCGGACGCTCTGCGAGACCTTCGACCTGCTCCAGCAAGGCCTCGTTGGCCAACTCCAGCGATTTCCCCTTAGAGACTTCAACAAGGAAGAGAACCGTGCCGGGGTCACGCATGGCGCCGATCTCCGCCGATACGCTGGAGGCCTTCCTGGCATCGACCAGACTCTTGTTCAGACGCCCACCCGAGGGGCCACTCAGCACCTGGAGCAGCAGCCACATCGGCACAGCGTCGGGATGCGCGGCTTGCGGAACGTGATACATCGCGCCGATGATTCGGGTGTCGTCTGCCCGGAGCAGCGTCACGAGACGCTCACCTTCCTGCGCGGGCTCGGCGGTGACAGCGGCCATGAGTGTGCGCTCGGGACGGGGAATCGGACCGAAATGGCGGGCGATGGTAGCCAGCACCCATGCCGGATCGAACGTGCCGCCAACCACCAGCACGGCATTGTCGGGCTGGTAGTAGCGCTTGTAAAACGCGCGTAGCAGCGGAATTGAAGCGTTCTCCAGATCATGTCGCGTGCCGATAGTAGCTCTGCCATAGGATGCCATTGGTAGGCAGTGGCATTCAAGGCCAGAAGCAATACCCTCTGCGGCTGAGTTTGTCCGATCTCCATCTCATTCAAGACCACGGGCATTTCGCTGCGCAGGTCGACCGCCTCGAGTCGGCTGTTGACCATCCGGTCCGCTTCCATGCGCAGTATCCAATCCAGGTTGTCCTCACTGAACGGAAAGGTGGCGAAGTAGTTGGTGCGGTCGACGGTAGTCGTGCCGTTGGCGCTCATGCCACGGCGTGCAAACTCTTCCCGCAGAGAAGCGGCCGTCAGGGTGTCCGTCCCTTTGAACATCATGTGCTCGAGCAGATGAGCCATGCCCGCTTCCGCTCGCCCTTCGTCCCGGCTGCCGACTAGGTAAGTGATGTTCACAGTTGTGCGGGGGACAGAGTCGTCCGGTGCCAGCAGGACACGTAGTCCGTTGGGCAGTCGATACTCGGTGATACCTTCAACGGAGGTGACCCGCATGAAATCCGCACTGCCGGGCTCCTGTCCTATGGTGTCGGCGGTAGCAGCCAATTCCTGCGCGCGAGCCGCCTTGGGAGAATCCGCAAGCGCTTTAGCCGTGCCCAATGCGATGAGGCCGGTAAGCAGCACAGTGAACATCGGATTCATCGTGGCTCTCCGTCCTCATGCAATTAGAAACTGAGAGGCATTTCGTCGGCCTCACTAAAGGAAAAGAAGGACAGGAATGCAAAGGGACAATGCAGCCGCTCATCGATGCTGCGCTGACCGGCGTCTGCCGTCGGCGCTGTTGTCGGGCTTATTCGCGGTCTTACCCTACCTCTGCCCCTCCCCGTCTGTACCCTCCAGTCCTTGTCGTTCATCTCGGTAGCGATCTGCTTCATCGGTGTCGGACCGGGTCACCATCATGCGGCATCTTTCGCTTGATTACCCTCAAGCGGCTTCGTTCGCATCACCCGATCGCGCAAGGTTTAGGCGAGCATATCCCCGGTTATCCGACTTGCGGGGATGCCGTGATGAATTCTTTCGACTAACGAGTTAAGGAAGTTCGATGTCTTCGGAGGAGCGCCCCGCGGCCGCATTGGGACGATCGATGCGGGGCGCATGGAATGCCGGCGCTCGCCTCGTGCTGTACCGCAGCGCCTACGAAACGGAGACGGTAGTTCCGGAAGGCGTGGAGAATCAACCCTCCTCGTCCGTAGCGCGGGCGATTGCGACACGCGCAGCGGCCACCGTAGGGACGGCGTGGATGAGCGAGATCATGGTGGGTGCGCTTGCCCCCATGATGCGCGACTACGCCCTCAGCGACATATTCGTCGGTGTTTTCGTGGTGGCGATCCTGGCAAATGCCGCCGAGCATGCATCGGCCATTACCGCAGCCATGAGAAATCGCGTCGACCTCTCGTTCTCCATTGCGGTCGGCTCGAGCGTCCAGGTGGCACTATTCGTCGCACCGGTGCTGGTACTCGCGAGCCTAAGAAGGAGGGTTGGCCGGGATACGCCCGTATGCTCTGCAGAGCACAAGGGCGTATCTTGGACGCAGGCCCTCTTGGGGGCGCGCCCAAGTTACTTGCCGGTCTTCCTATGGCTGTGGGAAGAATCTGGGCTCCGGAGAAGACTGTGAAAGGGTTACGGCCACCGTCGACTGCTGCAGCGCACGAAAGCGCAAACCTTGTGGCCGCGGCGGTGAGGCACTTGCCGAGAAGTTGGGCCGCATCTCAAAAATGCCGCATCGAAATCCAAAGGCCAAAAAATGGAACTGTCACTCTCCTGTGGAGGCAAGCCCGCCGCCTCGAGTCTACTTGCCGCGCGCTCAATTGGCCGCGGAAGAATCACACGCGTCAATATCGAGCGTTGCCTCAGTATTCTGTGGCACTTGCGCCTCCAGCAGCGCAGAAAGGGCGACCGATTCCAGGGGCTTGGAGAAAAAATAGCCTTGCCCGAAATCGCAGCCCAGCGACTTGAGGTGCGTCACGTGCCTTTGCGTTTCGGTACCCTCGGCGACCACCTCGATGCCGAGGTTGCGGGCCAGACTCATGATGGTCTGCACAACTTGCAAGCCTTCATGGCCACGGTCGAGTTGAGCCACAAAGGACCGGTCAATCTTCAAAATATCCAGCGGGAAGCGGTGCAGGTAGCTGAGGGAGGAGTAACCCGTGCCGAAATCGTCGATGCTGATACGCACCCCTAGTTCACGAAGTTGCGTGAGCACGGCGACGGTCCGTTCCGAATCCACCATGGTAATGCTCTCCGTAATCTCCAGCCTGACCGTGCGTGGATTGATGCCGGTGTCCGATAACACTCTGCCCACATGCTGAACAAAGTCGTGCTGGGCAAACTGGCGCGCGGAGACATTGACGCTGACCGTCAGTGCGGGTGTACGGGGATACTCCTTGTGCCAGTGGGCCATCGTTTTGCAAGCCTCGCGCAGCACCCACATGCCGAGGAACAGAATCAGGCCGGTATCTTCTGCCACCTGGATGAAGTCGGCAGGATAGACCAGCTCCGTTTCCGACTTGCGCCAGCGCACCAACGCTTCCACACCGACAATTTCCTCATTGTCCAAGGTGACGACGGGCTGGTAGTGCAGGACAAACTCGTTATTCTGCAGGGCACGCCGCAGGCTGGTTTCCAGTGCGAGGCGACTCACGGCATGCTCGTGCATGGTGTGGTCGTAGACTTCGTAGCGGCTCTTGCCCAGCGTTTTGGCCCGATACATCGCCAGGTCCGCATGCCGAAGAATTTCCTCGGCCGATTCGTAGCCCAAGGAACTGATGGCGATGCCGATGCTGGCGCTCGCGTAGAGCTCCTCGCCTTCTATCTGGAAAGGCGCTTCGAAGGCCCGCATCAATCGTTCGGTCATGCGTACCGCGTCATTCACGTCGGCCACGCTGTCCAGCAGAATCGTGAATTCATCGCCCCCCATCCGAGCCAGCGTATCGCTTTCACGCAGACATCTTGCCATGCGACCCGCTACCTGGATGATGAGGGTGTCGCCGGCCAGATGACCGAGGCTGTCGTTGACCAGCTTGAAACGGTCCAAGTCGACAAAGAGCACTGCGAATGTAACTTCTCGATGGCGAATACCGCGAGCAACGGCACGGGCAAGTCGGTCAGCAAACAATGCACGGTTAGGCAGGCCGGTAAGCGCGTCGTGGAAGGCATCGTGAATCAATTGGTCTTCAGCACGTTTGCGCTCGACCACTCGGCCCAGTTGGGTACCAACTTGCGCCATCAGGTGCAGCAGCCTTTCGTTCGGTTCCAGCACGCGGTCGGCAAAGAACTCAAGGACCGCAGTCACTTCGCTGCCCAGCAGCACCGGGAAGGCAGCGGAGGCCCGCAACCCGACCCGCTCAGCCACGCCGGCGCGGGAGAAATAGGGGTCCCGGGCAATGTCCATGACCCATGCAGGCGTTGCGCTGGCAAGTACGCGACCAGGCAAGCCAACGCCGGTCCGAAAGTCCACGGCCTCGGTGGCTTGGTAGAAATCATGAAAGCGCTCGCCCTCGACGCCATGCCAGATGGACGTCGAGAGCAGGCGTGGCTCGCCCCCGGTGCCATCCACAAGGTACGCGTGCCCAATCTGCCAGCCGGTGAACTGGCAAACCGTACGTACGGCAAACTGAAGCGCATCGGCGACGGATATCGCCTGATTGGCCGCGTCTGCGACAGCCTCCAACAACTGCAATTGCTGTTGTTTTTCATAGAGCTCGCGAAGCCCTTTCTCAGCGATGATTTCCGCCTCGATGCGCGCCTTGCGCTCACGCTGGAGCCGCCGGCGCAGTTTTTCGGTCTCCACCTCAAACTGCTGAACGCTGTTCATGGTAACTTAGCTCGCCTTCTTGCCAAGGAAGCTAATCCGACACTGACAGCTCTGGTCACCTTGATGCATGCATTGGAGGTGGTCAAAACTCAGCGCTTCCCCAAAGTGGTCGGCCGCGCCTTCGACAAAACCTTGTGCCAGTGCGCACAGACGCCGCGCGGAACGGTAGGTCATCAGCAGCGACCCGTCCGGTTCGTCGCGGAAGCCGAAGGTCGGGACGTCCGCACCCGGGTAGACCTTGCGGACTTCGGGGTGAATTATGGAATTGACACTGAGCACGAACGGGCGAGTCGTGGTGTGGGCGCTAAAGTAGGTAGGATAGCGGCTGGCAAGCAAAGGCATCGCCTCGCGTCCGAACCAGCGCAGGGTGGCAAACGGGGTCATGTCCAACGTCTGTGCAGCGACGCCGACGAGTTTGTAGATATCGTCATCGGGATAGCTGCCAAGGGAAGTGTAAGCGCCGTCTAGGTCCGCGCCTTCCAGCAGGGAATCCCACGCGTCCTCGCCATGGTGCCGGATGACCACGTCTTCCAGCAAATTGAAAACTATCCCCTTCATCCCTGCTCCCCGTTCCCGTTGCAATGTCGCTCCTATTGGCGACAGCTTGTTTGGTGCTCGCTGCGAGGTCGTCGCAGCTACACAAAATTGTGTGAGATTAACAGAGCAGGCTGTGGTTACGCCACTCAAGGTTGTTCCGTCTCGCGGTTAGCCTACGCCGCGAGCCATTAGGCTTTAGTGGCGACTAAACTCCCTGCCCGGCGGCGAACGCTCGCCGCAAGGCTGGTCAACTAGTGGGTATCTACCGGTGGCTGCGCCGGTGTTCTTTGTGCAATATCCGCGACGGCTACCTCCGCCAAGCCACGCCGCGTGCCTGGATGTGACAATCCTGGGTGGAATAGGCTTCGTCGACTTCCTTAAACCACACGCCTGTGCAACGGCATTAGCCGGCCATGAAGCGTCGTAAGTCAGCTCGACCACGCAGTCATTTGAACGTCGGGTCCAGCCACACTAATGGACTTTCGTAGCGCCAGGCGGACGTCTGCCAGCAGCACGAACGGCCGCGCCATCGGGAACGGTCGCGGGCTCTAGAGACTCTGCCAACCCGCGCTGATGTCTCCCGGCGGGACAGCCGCTGCCTCGCGGGACCATACTTGCGAGCAGATATCGCGGTCTTCGCTGGCAACCTGCAGATAGAGAGGATGAGTGGAGAGCAGGTTGCTCGAACGCCAATTCGCCACGCGTCGCGCGGCTGGCGAGACGGAAGACCTGCGGAATCCGGCAAAGAGAGCGTCCGTACATGACAGGGCCTGACGCGGCTTACGCTCTGCCAGGGCTATGCTCAGGTCGGTGCCGCCTGCCGGCGCAATGTGCCGCGTGCTGCCCTGCTCTCCTTCGGGCTGCAGCCAAATTGCACGTGATACCAGCGCGAGAATCCGCTCGGCGCGGAAAAACCGAGCAGGGTCGCGACCTCCGTCAACGGACGATCGCTCTCGTTGACATGGCGTATGGCGAGCTCCGTACGGATGTCGTTCACGATCGACGAGAAGCTTTGCCCATGCTCCGCCAGCCGGCGCTGGACCGTTCGGCACACCACGCCCAGATGCTCAGCCACTTGTTCGATGCTGCAGCGCCCGCTGGGCAACAGCAGCAGGATCATGCGCCGCACGTCCTCAGGCATTGTCGCCTGCTGCGCCATGGAGGACGCGTCTATCAACTGCTGCGCGTAGCGCCCCATGGCCGGATCCGCGGACGGGTTGGGTGCATCGAGGTCGGCCTTCGCGCAGATAATGCAGTTGAAGTCATAGTCGAATTCGACGCAAGGGCCAAAAAACCGTCGGTGCGTACTCAGATCGCGCGGCGCCGGGTGCTCAAAGCATACGCGCCGCGGCTCCCAGTCGGGCTTGTGGAGTTGACGTATCAAACGCACCATGACCCCTAGCGCCAGTTCAACCCTTTGACGCGTGGGTTGATGTGCTTTGCCAGCCATTACCACCTCGCGAATAATGACCAGTTCATCGCACTCCTCGACCGCCAGCGACAACGCACTGTTGAGCGACGCTTGATAACGCATCAGCATGCGAAGCGAGTCGCGCAGCGTCGCCTGATCGCGGATCAGCAATCCTACCGGCCCAAGATTGGACAAAAGGCGCGACTCGGCCATGCACAGTCCGAAACTCTCATTGCCTGACATGGTTGCGGACGCCTGAAGCAGCCTTCCGACACACTCGACTGGAATCATGATGTCCGGCTCGCACAGTACGCTCGGACTCAAGCCCGCGTCAAAGAGCATCCGCACCGGATCCAGTCCGGAGGCTCGAGCGACCTCGCTGTAGTTGGTGAGGGCCGCAGCGCGGACAAGTGACGCCATTGGAGAACTTAGGAGGACATTGACATGGAATGATAAATCCCTGTCATGTACTGTCAAGCGGGAGATACCCGCGACATCCAAACTCGCAAGGATCGATCGGCCTAACCGACAAGCGGAGACACGTTCATGATTCAACACCTCAAGGCGGCACCCGCAGTGGTCCGCGCAACCTCGCTGGGCAACTCGATCCGGGTCGAGCCAATCACATGCACGATCGGTGCGGAGCTCAGCAACGTCAACCTTGGCGCGGCTGCCGAGGACGACCAACAGATGGCGGAAATTCGGGCGCTGCTCCTAAAGCATCGCGTAGTGTTCTTCCGCGACCAGGACATGACGCGCGCGCAGCACGTAGCCTTTGCGCGCCGCTTCGGTGAGCTGGAGGACCACCCGGTGGTAGGCAGCCATCCCGATTACCCAGGACTGGTTCAGATCTACAAGACCCCGGACAGCCCCCCCGAACGCAACGAGAATTCCTGGCATACCGATGCCACTTGGCGCGAAAAGCCTCCGATGGGCTGCGTGCTGCGCTGCGTCGAATGTCCGCCTGTGGGCGGCGACACGATGTGGGTCAACATGGTCGAGGCTTACAACCAGTTGCCCGAGGAGATCAAGACGAAGATCGCCACATTGCGCGCGCGCCACAGCATCGAGGCGAGCTTCGGTGCCGCGATGCCGATCGAAAAGCGTCTCGCACTGAAGGCTCAGTACCCGGACGCCGAGCACCCGGTTGTGCGCACCCATCCCGAAACCGGAGAGAAATTGCTGTTTGTCAATGGAAGCTTTACGACGCACTTCACAAATTTCAATGTGCCGGCCAACGTGCGCTTCGGGCTGGACAAGGCGCCGGGTGCCGGCAATTTGCTTAGCTACCTGGTCAGCCAGGCCAACATCCCCGAATACCAAGTGCGTTTTCGTTGGAAGAAGAACAGCGTTGCGTTCTGGGACAACCGTTCAACCCAGCACTACGCAGTGATGGATTATCCACCGTGCCACCGAAAGATGGAGCGTACCGCCATCATCGGTGACGCGCCTTACTGAAAGATCGACATGACCTCTACGGCACCGACCGTTCTCATCGTCCCTGGCCTGCGTGACCATGTTGCGGAACACTGGCAGACCCTGCTGGCGGCGGCGCTGCCTCGCGTCGTCAGCGTCGCCCCGCTTGAGCAAGACAAGCTGAGTTGCGCTGCCCGCGTCGACGCGATCGATCGCGCTTTGGCCACCGTCGAGGGGCCGGTGATCATCGTGGCGCACAGCGCAGGCGCGATGATGGTCGCCCATTGGGCAGCCCGAGGCGCCACACGTGAGATTCTCGGCGCCCTCCTTGCGGCACCCGCCGACCTCGAGACGTCCATGCCGGCCGGCTATCCGACGCTCAACACGCTGGGCGACCATGGCTGGCTGCCGATCCCTCGCTGCGCTTTGCCGTTTCCGAGCATTGTTGCGGCAAGCAGCAACGATCCTCTGACTCGTCTCGACCGCGCCCGCGGCCTGGCGCAGGCGTGGGGCAGCCGCTTCGTCGAACTCGGCGAAGTCGGGCATCTGAATCCCGCTTCAGGCTATGGCGAGTGGCCGCAAGCCAATGAGTTCATTCGCGAACTCTCGTGACCGAACCCACCGCGGCGTGCTGCAGGCCGAGAAAAAAAGGGAGCGGGCCTGCGGGACTTGAAGACGGCAGCGCCCGCTAAGGACGACCAGCCAGACTCGACGGCCACGATCCGTATGCTCACCTGCCGTAGCATCCAGTGCAGGGCGGGCGGCCGGCTTTCCGCCAGACGTCCGCATGCGGCGAGAGCCCGCCCTATCCCCCAGCCCCTCCCCCAGCGATGGGACATCGCCGGATCGACGATGCCGCATGCACACTGGCTCAATGATTGCGCAAAGCCCATTCGGACTGCAATGGCGAGTTTGCGCCGAATAATCTCTTATTAGTCTGGCTGGTAGTTAATGGACTTCAGCAGCGTGGACTGTTGCAGGTATGCCTGCTTCAGGTCCGCCATCAACTCCTCGGACGTAGCGGCGCTCCCCTGCTCCATCCCCATGTCCTTGACGTGGTTCTGCACTGCGGGTTGCCTGAAATACGCCAGTGTTATCTCGCGGATTTTCTCCTGGACTGCCGGTACGACATCCGGGCGGGACCACACTGCGAACCACCCTGCTTGCGCCAGTTGCGGGTAACCGAGCTCCTTGAAAGTAGGCACATCCGGCAATTCAGCGATCCGGGTCGGATAGTTCAACGCAATCGCCTTGATCTTTCCCGCTTTGATCAGCGGCAAAGAGGTAGTCACCCCATCGAACATCAGGGGCACGTGGCCACCCATCAGGTCGTTCAACGCCGGAGGAGAGCCTTTGTAGCCCACATGCCGCATTGGCACATGCGTGAGTTGCCCGAGCAGTATGCCCGACGTGTGGCCCTTCAATCCCGTAGCATAGGAAGCGAAAACGAGGCCGTCCTTTTGCGACCTGCCATAGTCCACCAGCTGCTTCAGGTTGGAGACGGGCACATCCTTGTTGGCTACCAGCACCAGCCCCGTGCGACTGATCTGGGCCAGGGGCTTCAGGTCCGTAAAGGGCTTGTAATGAACCTTGTAGGCCAACGGCGCTTCGCTCACGACACCGCCCTGGATAACCAGGAAGGTATAGCCATCCTTGCCGTTGGACTGCAAATCGCCGATCGCCAGTGCACCGGCGGCACCCGCCTTGTTTTCTACGATGACGGGCTTACTCAACTTTTGCTGCAGGCCTTGCGCCAGCAGCCGAGCCAACGCGTCGGCACTGCCGCCGGCAGGCCCCGCCACCACCAGACGGATCGGCTTGCTGGGCCAAGCCTCCTGGGCTTGGGCCACGGACACGCCCCCGGCGACACCAACACCAACACCAATTACCAAGGCGCAACCGCGCCATCCTGAGTGATTGATCTGCTTCTTCATGTCTATCCCTTTTGATTGCGATGCTTTACGTGTTTAGAAAGGCTTGTTCGTCTATTCTCGAATCGCATCGGGTCAACCAGCTTGCCCGTTCGCGACAAGTTATTACCAACTCGCGCAAGCAAAGGGAAAACCCTGCTCAGATATCCAGAGCGTGCAGGTTGGCCCCGACCTCGGCTCCCCTGCGTCAGCGGATGACTGTCATAAATGGCCAAGTTCAAGGCGTGCAAGGTAAAGCGGGAAGTAGCGCCGGGCTAGATGATCCGACGCTAGAGGTCCTGAGGAGACAGAAATTGAACGTGTCTACGAGTAACGCGATGCCGGCTGAGCCGGCTGCGGCCACCACTGGTGCCCGACCCTACGCGTGGGTGGTCTTTGCATTGATGTTTTGCCTGCTACTGTCTGACTACATGTCGCGGCAGGCGATCAATGCCTTGTTTCCACTCTTGAAATTGCAGTGGCAGATTTCCGATACCCAGCTCGGTTCGATTAGTAGCGTGGTGCCGTTGACGGTCGGCGTGCTGACCCTCCCATTTTCCATCATCGCGGACCGCTGGGGGCGCGTCAAAAGCATTGCACTGATGGTGGCGGTGTGGAGTGTTGCCACGCTCGGGTGCGCCATCGCCAGCACCTACCACGAGATGCTCGTCGCACGCTTGTTCGTTGGTGTCGGCGAGGCTGCCTACGGAAGTGTCGGATTCGCTATGCTCATGAGCATCTTCCCCAGGCACATGCGGTCTACCATTGCCGGCGGCTTCACGTCTGCCGCAGCGTTTGGGTCCGTACTCGGTGTTTCGCTTTCCGGCATCATCGCGACGCACTTTGGCTGGCGATGGTCGATGGGCCTGATGGCGATCCTTGGCTTTGCGCTGGTGATCATTTATTACTTCGTGGTCACCGAGAAAAAACTCGCAAGTGCGCAACCGGACAATGCAAACGGAACCGCGGTGCACGGGCATGTGAAACTGACACCGCGCGCTTATTTCTCTGGCCTGTTCCCGTCCCGGTCTGTCTTTTGTGCCTACCTCGGCTGCGCCCTGCAGATCTTCGTTCAAGGCACGCTGTTCGTGTGGCTGCCCAGCTACCTGAATCGCTACTGGGGCATGCCTGTCAGCGAAGCGGCCACACTGGCGGCCGGCCTTGTCCTTGTCAGCGGCCTGGGCCAACTCATATGCGGTGTGATGACCGATCGGATCAGCGGGGATTCGTCGCTCAAGAGGTGGAACATGGCCATTGGTTACTGCCTCGTGTTAGGCACTCTGCTGGCGATCGCATTCCGTTTGCCACAGGGTAATCTGCAACTCGCGCTCCTTGCGCCCGGGGTGTTCTTCCTTGCCAGCTCGTTCGGCACCTGTAGCGCGATCATTGCCGGGGCCACGCCGCCAGCCATTCACGGCTCGGCATTTGCCACTCTGACGCTGTTTAACAATATATTGGGCCTCGCAGCAGGCCCCTTTATCACCGGTATGGTAGCGGACGCGGTTGGTCTTCAAGTTGCCTTGCGCTGGCTACCGTTCGCGGCAATTCTGCCCTTCACCGTGTTCCTCATCGGCAGATGGTGTTACGTCGCGGAAGCGCGACACGGCTGAGCGCGCTGCCGAGTCTACGAAGCACGGCCATTGAGAGCCTCAGTTCCGAGTTGCACAAAGGCTCGTACCGCCGGGGATATTTCCCGGCGCCTATGCGCCAGCGCCAGATGCACTGAGAATTTGAAGTCGGCGATCTGAGTGTAGAAGATGCCTGGCTGGGAGAAATTCTGCATCGACTCAGGCACGATGGCCACGCCGTATCCCGCGGACGCGAGGCAGATTGCGGAGATGAAATCCTGGACACGATATTCCAGATGAGGCGTGAAGCCTCCGGCTTTTCCCAGGGCGGATAGGGCATCGCCGAAGCCTTCCTCGTCCGTAAACTGAGGGACGATGAACGATTGATCCGCTAGCGCCCGCGCTGAGACTGTCCCTCGCCTTGCAAGAGGATGGCTTGCTGTCATTGCAGCCAGCAGACGTTCAGTCTGTACGACCTTCGTGATAACGCCAGCCGGATAGAGTCGCCTGGGCCTGACAATGCCCACATCGATCTGGCCATCGCTGAGCGCTTCGAGCTGCCTTGGCGTTTCCATTGGCACGACTTCGATCCGGACCATCTCATGCGCTTTCCGAAACTCGCTCAGCATCATGGACAACAGGCCGCTGCTTGCGCCAGATGCCACATAGCCCACACGGATGACGCCAGCCAGCCCTCGGGCAGCCAGGCGCCCCACCTGGTCGGCCCGCTCAATGTGCCGCAACGCAGCAACAGCCTCGGCATGGAACAGGTGCCCCGCGTCGGTAAGTGACACCGGCTTCCTTTTGTTGCGGTTCAAGAGCGTGACGCCCAAATCTTGTTCAAGGCGCTGGATTTGGGTGCTGAGCCCTGATTGTGCGACACCTAAACGATCTGCCGCCTTCGCAAAGTGAAGCTCTTCCGCCACGGCGACGAAGCACTGCAACTGGCGAACGTCGATCATCGTTTTAATCTCAATTGCGGAACAAAGATTACTGCTTTCTATCTGGATCATATCAAAGATTCCAGATGAAATAGCACCCTACAACATCCCGGAGAGCTACCAATGAATGCCCCGCTTCCTGCGTCAGTGCTTGCCAGCAATGACGAGTCCCGCTTCCAAGTGTCTGCCCACCCAGATCACCATCGCATCCTGCATGTGACCGTTGAGCGCGATGCCGTTCTTGGGTTCCTGCATGACGCACGCAAGGTCGATGTTCAAAATCTCGAGTATGTTCCCTTCATGCGCTACGGGCTCGCGGACCTGATCGCGAAGCATATCGGCGAAGACTTCGCTACAACCATCAACGGCATTGTGAAGGATCGGCAGCACGGTGGCTTTACGGTAGGCCTCCAGGGGCTGACGACGGACGCCGACGATTTCGTTCGCTTCGGCACTGCCATTGGGCACCTCTTGGGCCCCGGCAACCACGATGCGATGTCGGGCACTTACTATGCTCGCTTCGTGGTCAAGCACACGGACGATAGCGACTCCTATTTGCGCCAAGCCTATCGACTCTTCACGATGCACACCGATGGCACCTTCGTTACCGAAGCGACGGACTGGCTGTTGATGATGAAGTTCGCAGAACAGAATGCAACTGGCGGGGAGTCCCGATTCTTGCATCTGGACGATTGGGAAGACTGTGGCAGGTTTGTCAGTCACCGTCTCGGGACGCAGCCGTTCCTCTACAAGGCGCCGGGATCCAAGAATGTCAGCGATAGGGTCGAGCGCCCGCTCTTCTTCCAGAACGAGTTCGGCTTGTCGATGTCCTTCATCGATCAGTTCGTACAGCCTCGCAATCGCGAGGAGGCTGCATTTCTCAACGACCTGTCGACTTCCATGGAGGCTTCACCGGGAACAAGGGAAGTGTCGCTGCCCGTCGGCGACCTGGTTGTCTTGAACAACTATTTCTACCTCCACGGGCGCGCGCCGTTCGAGAAAAATGCGGCGCTGTTCCGCGAGCTGATGCGCCAGCGAGGCACGTTCGCCTGATTATCAATGTGATCCGGCGTGGCTGATAGTGATAGCGGTTGGGCCTGATAGACACTTCAAATCAAGATGACATCTCTAACAGAAGTTGCAGAAAGCCAAGCCGTTCCGAGCGCTGGAATACCTGCCAAGCCTGCCTATGGCGCCAACCGTCAGATTCATCGACGACTACGACCGATCCTCTCGCTTGCCGATTTTGAAGTCGCGGCAAGGAAAAGCCTACCGCGTCCTATCTTTGGCTACATTGCCGGCGCCGCGGAGGATGCAAAGTCGCTCACCGCCAACCGGTCGGCATTCGACGAGGTCAGGTTTCGCCCCAAGGTCCTGGTCGACGTCTCAGGACGATCGCAAGCGACCGAGATCTTCGGGCAGCGTTACGCGTCTCCGTTTGGAATAGCGCCCGTCGGAATCAGCGCGATTGCCGCTTACCGTGGCGATGTGGTGCTGGCGCAAGCTGCGCGCGAAGAGCAGATACCCGCAATCATGAGCGGCACGTCCCTGATTCCGATGGAGGACGTTCACGCTGCCGCACCAGGCACGTGGTTCCAGGCGTACCTGCCGGGCGATGCCATGCGTCGGGACGCGCTTATTGAGCGGATTTGCGCGGCAGGGTTCGGCACGCTGGTCCTGACGGTGGATATTCCCGTCTGGGCCAACCGGGAGAACAACGTTCGTACTGGTTTCTCGCTGCCCTTGCGGCCATCCGTCCGCCTGGCATTCGACGGCGTGTCCCGGCCACGCTGGCTGGCGGGAACGTTCGCCAGAACGCTCCTCTCGAGCGGAATGCCGCATTTTGAGAACTCCTTTGCCACGCGCGGCGCACCGATCTTGTCGGCTTCGGCGATTCGCGACACAACAGGCCGTGATCACCTGAACTGGACGGACATCGAACGCATCCGGCAAAGATGGCGCGGCAATCTGGTCATCAAGGGAATTTTGCACAAATCCGACGCAGAACGCGCCGTGGTTTTGGGCGCCGACGGCATCATCGTCTCGAATCACGGCGGGCGCCAACTGGACGGTGCCGTGGAGCCGCTTGCCGTATTGCCAGAAATCTGTGAAAGCGTCGCGCACAAGACAACCGTCATGATGGACAGCGGAATCCGGCGAGGCGGTGATGTTTTGAAAGCACTGGCACTGGGGGCCCGCTTTGTCTTCCTGGGGCGGCCCTTTATCTACGCTGCGTCCGTTGGTGGATCGGAGGGCGTTCGCCACGCCATTACTCTTTTGCGCGACGAGGTTGATCGAGATATGGCTATGCTTGGGGCGAACACTCTCGCTGACGTGAACAGTTCCGTTATTGTCTAGTCCGATGCACCATTGAAACCCCACCGGGCGGAATCGCTCCGGTCGGTAGGACGGAATGCCATGACTTCAGCACAAGCCATATATCTCGATCCACCGGCCGGCTTCGAACACATCGTCATCGGCAAGGCCGCCATCTCCCCGCCGGGACCGGGCGAGACCTCGTGCTCTTCGCGATACCCCTGCGCCGATCCCATTCGGAAAGTCCCGCCCAGAAGGCGGACCATGCCGGCCCGGTTCGGATGGCCAGCGCTGCCGGGCCCGAAGCCTTCCGGTACACCGCAATAACTCTCGCACAGGCTGTCGGTCTGGGCCAGGCGAGCGGTGTACAGCACCGAAGGTGCCGCCCCCCGTCGCAACCGTCGGTGCGACGCTGACGCCTGCGCCCTGCACCCTGCACCGCCAGGACCAGCAGGACGGTCACGCTCGCCCTGGGAGCGCTACTTGTCCAACCCACGAATATCCTCGTAGTAGGACGTGCCATTGCTATAGCCCTTGCGCTGTGCCAGCCCGTCGAACTCCGCCACGCCGTTTGCCTTTCGGTAGTCCTCGTAGGCGGCCATCAGCTCCTTCAGCTTGTCCGGCCGGCTACCCGCCAGGTCATGCAGTTCCGAGCGGTCGACCGAAAGGTCGTACAGCTCCCAGCGGTCCTTGCCCCACGGAGCATGGCATATCCGCGGTTGAAGCCACGGGCCCTGACCCCGTGCTCGTCCTTGACGCCGAGGTGCCATTCTCCGGTCATATAGGTGCGATAACCAGCGTCCTTCAGCAGTTGCGGGAACGACAATGCCTTCTCGTTGAGGTATCCCTCATAACCCGTCCGGCTGCGTTGCAGGCCCGCTAGGCGGTCCAGGTTCGGCGTGGCAATTTCCCCGCCCAAGGCTTCGATATCGGAATACCCGAGATCGTCGGCGACGATCAGCAGGATATTGGGGCGGGTTGCCCTGTCTGTGCCGCCCGGGGGCAGCACCGAGCACGAGCGCGCCCGCAAGCCTCAGGAACTTGTGTTTCATGTCTCCACCATTGTCCGGACCGGGCGCTTCGCGGCATCTGCGGTCGCTGCCCGCACCGTCGGTCTTGTGTACGGCGTCTGGTCGCCAGGATGCGCGCCGCTTTGCCTGCCGCATGTCTTGTATTGTGCTTTTTCTGGAATATGCCGCGGGGGATCGCGGGCTTGGCGAAAAAAGTATGGACTGCGGCTGTTCAGACGTCGAGGACCGATGACGTCTCAATCAATACCTGTGAAATGTGGCTACCATGTACCCTGCCAGGGGGCGCGGTAACGGTTGGTATCCGCACCGCGCAGGCTGGCACGTTGGTCCCTTGCAGATACCCCCCAATTCGGAGATTGCGACATGGCCATCCAGCTTAATCACACCATCGTCTTTTCCCGCGACAAGAAGGAGTCCGCCGACTTCCTCTCCGAGATCCTGGGACGTCCCGCCGCGGTGCCGTTCGGGCCGTTTCTTGCTGTACGGCTGGACAACGATGTCACCCTGGACTTCATGGACGCGGAAGGCGACGTTGCCCTGCAACACTATGCCTTCCTGATCAGCGACGCCGAATTCGAGCAAAGCTTCGCCCGCATCCGGGCGCGCAATCTAATGTACTGGGCGGATCCCTACCGCCGCCGCCCCGGCGAGGTCAGCACGGAGGATGGCTGTCGCCGAATCTATTTCGAGGATCCGAGCAAGCATTTTCTGGAAATCTTCACGAAGGGATAAGGCGCATGCGCGTCGACAGGAAGACGCGCAACGACCACGGGTTTCGGCATCCCGCACTCAAAGCGATATAAGGTCTCGTCGGCGAGAGACGCCCCATGTGTGCAAGGAGGCGCTGCTGAAGGCATATCACGGCGATGGCAAGGACCCCAGTAATCATGAGATGCTGCTGGAATCGGCCCAATCGGTGGGGCTCGATGCCACTCAAGGGCGACGCGTGCTGGAGAGCGGCGAGTATGCGGACGCGGTGCGCGCCGAAGTGGCGGAATTCCAGGCGATGGGTATCCATCCGTTCCATCGATCATCTTCGACAACCGCTATCTGGTCTCGGGCGGCCAGTCGGCCGAGGCCTTTGCACAGATCATCCGCGACGTGCTGGCGAAGTGGCCTGGCTGACGGCAGCCTGAATTCCGGCATCGGTCCGGTCGGGCACTGGATGGCCTGATTCGGCGCAGCCTTTGTCAACACAACGGCATCGCCGAATATTGGCTACCACCGACGCCGTCGCGCTTGCCCTCAGAGTTCCTGAACGAGTTGCTCCGCCAGTGGCCACGTTCCATAGCCATCCGCCGGTCCAAGATGCCCGACTTCACCGCCGTCGACGAACCGACTGCCCCAGGAGTGCGCCAGCTCGCCGACTCGTTCGAACTTCCCGAGCGGATCATTGCGGCTCGCGACCACGATGCTTGGGAATTTCAGATGGCGCCGCGGAATTGGGGTCCAGCCCTCGTCTGCCAGCGTCTGCGGATCGCTGTATCCGGGCGGCAACGGGCTGCCATAGTCGGTCGGGGCGGCGAGCAATACGCCTTGCACAGTGCACTCCGTCTCCTGTGCCCAGTGAACGGTGATCAGGCAGCCCACACTATGAGCAACGAGGATGACCGGCCCCGAGATGTTGCTGACGACACGCTCCAGGTTCGCTACCCTGGCACGGCGCAACCTCTTGTCCTGATCAATCTGGGGCACGATGCGCACTGCTCGTCCCTGCTGCTGCAAACGCTCTGCCAGCAGCGACTGCCAGTGCTCTGGTATGTGATCGCGAAAGCCGGGAACAATCACAACCGTTGGCTGATTTTCGGATGCCATGAAACTGGAACTCCTCGTTTGGTTTGAAGACGCCTCAGTACAGCCCTGCATATAGAGAGACCAAGTAGTTCTGCCGGCCCGGCTTCGAATCAGTACGGGATATCACCTACGATGCCGGCTTCTCGGGGACGAGTATCTGGCGTTGCGGGCTTCCATGCATATTCGGTCAGGACATTGACTTTCCAATTCACGACATTCCGCGCGCAACTACGGCAAGCGACCCCAATGTTTCGTAGCATGGCGAAGTCCCACCAAGCAGTACATTCCCGACCAAAGAGCGAAGGACAACGCTTCACCCATCCAAGGAAATATTCATGACTTATCCTGTTGTCTTGGTTACCGGTGCAACCGCTGGTATCGGCCGCGCGACGGCGCTTGCCTTCGCAGCCAAAGGCGCGCGACTGGTGTGCTCCGGGCGGAACGCCGCTGCCGGAGCGGCCCTCCTCTCGGAACTCCGGCAGATGGATGCGGAAGCAGACTTCGTGGCGGCCGACATCAGCAGTGAAGACGATGTTATCCGTCTTGTCCGGCATGCCATCGAGCGCTTTGGATGCCTCGACATCGCTGTGAACAGTGCAGGAACGGAAGGAACACCGGGATCCCTTCACGTGAACGGTGGGAAGACCGCCGCGTAGACTGCCTTTTTACTTGCAGTATCAAAAAGGGCAAAGGTTCCACAGGGGTTTCCTGTGGAACCTTTGAAACCGGGAATGCCGCGGAAAGTGCCGACTTGGCAGGAGATCGGCATTCCCGGTGGAGCTTATGTAGATTGGCCTTGATAGCCGCCCTCAGAACACGTGGCGGATACCCACCGCGGCGCCAAACATCGAGCTTTGGCCATTGGACAGCGCGTAGTTGTTGACCGTAAGACTGGTTGCGTAGTTGCTCGCGGCCGATTCCATCGCCAGGCCAGCGTTCTTTGAATAGGCCATGGTCAGATAGATATCCGTACGCTTCGAGAACGCGTAGTCGGCAATCAGGGCAATCTGCCAGGGATTGGCAATGTGCGTGTTGCCGCCGAGGCTCTTCACGTTCTGATAGTCATACTCGAGCGTGAAGTCGAGTGCGGGAGACAGCCGGTACTGACCGCCTATCCAATAGAAATCGTCGCGCATGGTCAGGGTACCGTTCTGGTCCTTGTTCTGGCCCCAGCGATAGCCGCCCATTACCTTCGCCGTGCCATTGATGGCGTAGCTGCCCATGACTGCGGCTTTTCTGAAGGTACCGCTGCCAGTGCCGATCGTCGGATTCCACTGGTCATAGGCAACGCCTATGCCGAAAGGCCCGGAGATATAGCTCAACCCCGCCCCATAGGCGGAGTCGCGGCGAAACTGCCCGGGAACTTCACCGTTGCCACCGGCGGCCGGAACATTTGGGGCGACTTGCGGCAGCGTCGTCCCTACGCCAAACGACATGTTGGCCTGTGCCGTAAGGCCGCCGAACACGCCGACGTACTTCACCGCATTGTCCTCGCGGAAGTTCGCTCCGGTGACCACGCCGATCGGCTCGTACTGGGTGGCATATCGGGCAGGGATAAAGTTGGCCAGCGTAGAAAACAGCGACTGATATTGTCGGCCGAATGTGAGCTGCCCATATTCCGAGCTAAGGCCAACAAAGGCCTGGCGACCAAACAGGCGGCCGCCTTGCTGGGACGTGCCGGTATCGAGATTGAAGCCGCTTTCCAGAACGAAAATGGACTTCATCCCGCCGCCCAGGTCCTCCGTGCCGCGAAGACCCCAACGCGAGCCGGAGTACCCACCGGAGTCCTCGCGGACAACACTATGGCCGGCGCCCGACTTGAAACCGTTGGCGGCCGACGGCACAGCGGCGCCGACGCGATTGACGTACTCGACGTTGACGTCTGCCACACCGTACAAGGTCACGCCGGATTGCGCACTCGCTGCCCCACACGCACTAACGGCGGCCAAGGCAAGAATCTTTCTTTTCACCAGAACTCCTCCACGTTCATTGTTATCGTCTCCAACCTTGTGGCGCGCGGATGCCACGAGGTCAAAGCGTTGCCAGGCGACGAATTGAGATTCGATTTCCCCCTTTACGCAAAACAGCCGCGCATATGCAGGGACGAGCGCGGCCCCTCCCCCTTCGGGTGAGCAATTGCGCTTCGTCCTGTTTTAAAGCTTGAATTTGCTGCGGCTCTACGGGGGGGAATCAGGGCACTAATCGATCTGGATCCCCGCATCGGTAGCGATCTTCGACCAGAGCTGGAGATCGTTGCTGACCATCTCGCGGAACTGCTCCGGAGTCTTCGCAGGTGGCGGCCCAAAGTTCATGGCTTTCATCGTGGCTGCGAGATCAGGAGATTTCTGGACCTTATTGATTTCCTCAGCCAGCCTCTTCAGGATCGCCGGGTTGGTTCCCGAGGGTGCGAAGACGCCGAACCAGCCCACCGCATCGAACTTGTAGCCCTGTTCACCCATGGTCTTGACGTCGGGCAGCTGCGGTGCGCGCGCATTGCCTGCGATGGCGATGGCGCGGACCTTACCGGAACGCAGGAAGGGAATGGGCGCGCCCGGATCGGTCCAGCCGATTTTCACGACACCTGAAGCAAGGTCGGTCAACAATTGATTCGAAGTCCGATATGGAACGTGATCGGTCTTCATGCCGGTCTGCTTCTTGAGCCATTCCATCGTCAGCTGCCCGGAAGACCCCGTGGACCAGGTGGCGTAGCCGTATTTTTCCGGGTTTACCTTCACGAACTGGATCAGCTCCGGCAGGTTGTGAACCGGCAGATCATTGCTCACCAGCAGCACCACCCCGCCCTCCGCGGTCTCGGCGATCGGCACAAGGCTCTTCTTCGGATCGTAGGGGATGGTCTTCAGCACGGCCGGGGCGATGACCATGTTCGATGCCGTGGTGTAAAGCAGCGTGTACCCGTCGGACGGTGCCTTGACAACGACGTTTGTTCCGACGACCCCACTGCCGCCCGGCCGGTTGTCAACGACGACCGGTTGCTTCAAGGACACCGACAGGCGTTGCGCCAGCAGGCGTGCCAGAGAATCGGTTCCTGATCCTGCGGATGACGCTACGACCATCTGAATCGGGCGCGCGGGCCAGGCATCCTCCGCCCGCACCGGCGCGGATGCGTACAACGCCGCAAGCGCTGCCGTGCCCAGCGTGGCAGCAAGCAGCTTTTGCATTCGAAATGTCATTGTCACCCTCCATATAATTTTTCTGTTGGCGATCGCTCTAGCTGCGCTCGTTCCGGATGCATCGCTCTGGCAGCACAGGAACGCCAACCGCAAGGGCGACGCAGCCCCAAGCGGCACGAGCAACGCCGACGCGAAGCACAGCGCAAGAAGGCCGCGTGAACCGTTGTCAGGCCGACTGATTTTCTTGCTTGCGCAGGAATCCCTGGTGGCCACCATTACGATTGGGCGAGAAGCCATTGGCCTGGAGCGTTTCTTCCACGGTGTCGTAGAACACGCCAAGCTTCAGGATCTCTCGCGTCTGCTCCGCCGTCGCGATGGGGCGACCGAATTCGCGGGCAATACGCACCAGTTGCTTGATCTGCTCGACCGAACTCATCTTCCCCGTGCGGGTCTGGTTCCAGAGCACATCCTCGATGCCGCATCGCACGTGCAGGCCCAGGGCCATGCCGATCATGTTGATGGGCAGCACATTGAGCACCGAGCTTTCCACCGTGACCACGGCGCCATCGGGTACCGCACGCAGCATGTTGGTCAGGTTGTAGATGTTCGCCTGGTCCATGCCACCACTGATCGCCACCCAGTTCATCACCAGCGGGCCCTTGTAGACGCCGCGGCGAATCATGCGTTCGATCGTTTCAAAGCTGTTGATGTTGTAGACCTGAAACTCGCTCTGGATGCCGGCGGCCGTGAGGCGTCGGATGTGTTCCTCGGCCCAGCTCGGATTCGAGGGCACGATCATGTCCTTGTACGTGTCGTAGAGATGCGGGAATCCGCGCGACACGCCCTTGAAGTCATCCAGGCCGGCATGCTCGGTCACGTTCATCTGCGTCGTGTTGACTGTCACCGTCACCTGATCAGGCTTCGGATCGAGTTCGGCCAGCATATGCCGCGTGTCGTCGCTCAGCCATTTGGCGGCCTGGCCTTCTTCGGGCGCGAAGCTGATGGAGCCTCCAACCTGGATCACCATGTCGGGCACGGCGGCGCGCACCCCGGCGATCAATTCGTTGAACATGGACAAACGCTTGCTCCCCTTGCCATCGGCTTCACGGACATGCAGATGCAGCACCCGGGCACCGGCTTCGTAGCAATCCACCGCCTTCTGGATCTGTTCCTCCATGGTGACAGGGATATCCTCCGGGAAGTCCGCGGGAATCCAGCCCGGCGCATACGGAGCGGCCGTAATGATCAGCGGCTGCTGGTTCTCGGGATACAAGTGGCCGTCAAGGAAGTTCATGATGATGGGTCTCCAGGGTGAATCGTAAAAATTGAGAATGTCGAACCAGATGAGAGCGTTTCCGGGGCG
Organism: Cupriavidus sp. 05T41; assembly: GCF_056396525.1. NCBI lineage: Bacteria > Pseudomonadati > Pseudomonadota > Betaproteobacteria > Burkholderiales > Burkholderiaceae > Cupriavidus > Cupriavidus sp. 05T41. Next base: position 8,877 of record NZ_JBFTLQ010000025.1, on the reverse strand, counting down.
GGAAACCGTCAAATCACAAAGATGGAAGAACCCGTGGTCTTTCGAGCCTCGAGGTCCCGGTGTGCCTGCACGGCGTCTTCCAGCGCATAGCGCTGATTGATCTCGATGCGGATGCGGCCTGCCGCTACATGGCCGAACAATTCATCGACCAGTTCCGCCTTCTCAACAGGATCGGCGATATAGTCGGCCAGGCCGGGACGCGTCAGGTATGCCGAGCCTTTGCGGGCCAGAATTGCCGGATCGAACCCGGTGACCGGGCCGGAGGCGAACCCCACGCACACCAGCAGGCCGCGGCGCTTGAGGGAGTCCAACGAGGCCATGAAGGTGTCCTTGCCCACGCTGTCGAAAACCACGGACACGCCCACGCCATCCGTCAGTTCCCGCACGCGCTTGGCCACGTCCTCATGGCTGTAGTTGATCGTGTAATCGCAGCCATGGGCGCGCGCCACTTCGGCCTTGGCATCGGTAGACACCGTTCCGATCACGGTCAGACCCAGCAGCTTTGCCCATTGCGAAATGATCAGGCCGACACCACCCGCTGCGGCATGCAGCAGAATGGTGTCACCCGCCTTGAACGGGTAGATCCGGCGCATCAGGTAGGAGGCTGACAAGCCCCGCATGGTCATCGCCGCGGCGACTTCGCAAGTGATTGCCTCCGGCAGCTTGATCAGCGGCGCGGCGGAGATCAGCCGCTCCGTGCTGTACGCGCCCAGCGTGTTGGCGAAGCCCGTATAGGTCACGCGGTCGCCGACCGCCAGATGGGTGACGCCGGCCCCGACGGCCTCGATCACGCCGGCGGCTTCGTTGCCGATTCCGCTGGGAAGCGGAACCTGATAAGTGCCGCTGCGGAAGTAGGTGTCAGCAAAGTTCAGTCCTGCGGCCACGTGACGGACGCGGACCTCTCCCGGCCCCGGCTCGCCAACCGTGGCGTCTTCAAAACGAAGGACCTCCGGCCCGCCTGTTTCGTAAATCCTAACGACTTTCGCCATGTGGTCTCCTGCCTTCCTCGAATATGAAGATGCACCTGTGGCTTGCCGATTGAGCTCGCCTGAGGGGCTACCTGTGTGTCGAATCATCAGGCCGGGCCCAGCTTTCCGCTTTCCCGCATGCGTCATGTGCTTTCCTTTTTCTGACAAGGATCTGCGGGGGGGCTCTCAGGTTGGCGTCGGCAGCGCAAGGGTGTAGTCGCGAACTGGCGCGACATGCCGCGGGTGGACCTCGGGGAGGGTGAACTTGCGCCAGGCCTAGAAGCGAGGGATGCGGCTGAGTTCGGTGGCTCACGAAAGCCGGCCACTTGTCTGGCAGATGCTGCCCGCGACCGCCGAGCTGTTTGTCGGACTCGCCCGTTACCGGCACGCGTATGTGCTGCCGCCGACGCCCGGCGAAGAGCGCCCCCGCTGCTTCCGGCGATCGGCGGGGAAAGGGCCTTGATTCGCCGCAACAAAGCAGCCGCCTACGCTGTTTGCACCACCATCAACTTCCGAAACGCAAGAAGAAGCGATCGACTTCAGTGTGCTCGCGGACCGGCCCTTTCTGGTCGCGATGCTGGTTGTCGTACTGGTCGCCGGAAAATTGCTAGCCTTGATGTTCCTGGCCGGCAAGATCAACCTGCCGCGCGAACAGCGCATCTATTTCGCGATCCTCCCTTTCGCAAGGAGGCGAATTCGCCTTCGTCGTGACCGCCGCGGCACAGGCCGCGCGCTTGCTCGACAGCGAGCAGTTGTCCATCCTGGGACTGTCAATCGACAGTCGCCCGAACGCACTACGGAAGACCAGGTGATGGTGACCCTTGCAAGCCAACTGCGCACTGCACGTGGGGCAAACGCTGATCCGGGCAACCGCTTCGGCAACCTGTGCCGCGACCATCGTGCGCTGCAGCCGACTCAGCAATGATTTCGCTTCCTCCAGATGCAGGCCTATAAGCCGAGGGGTTCGTGGATATGTGAAGCAAAAAGCGCTTATTTGGACTGTTCAAGATAAGATACATTTTTGTAACTTATACGGGATATCCAAATCTACACGTCCCCGGCGCTATTCCGCTTGACGTAGGGAACGGGCTTTTCCGCAGCAAGCCGTCTTCCCACCTAGCTTTGCGGTCAACCATCACTTAAGATACATAAATGTAACTTAAGCAGAGAATATGACCTCCTGGGAATTCTACGGACGAATGAGGACGCTGGAGACTCTGGACCGGATTGTCCATGGCCCAAACTGGTTCTTCTGCCGCATCCAAGGCCGACGACGCATTGGCAAGACGACCCTGCTGCGTGAGCTATCCAAGAGCGAACCGTCGTTACTCGCTCGGATGGTCTACATGCAGATACCAGACTCAGACGAGCGAGATGTGGCGGCTGGGTTCCGCCGGGCGCTGGAAGACTGCGAATCCGAGATCGCAAATGCACTGGCCCCGCAAGTCACTGACTTCGCCTCGATGGCCGGCGTGATCGGCCTTCTATGCCGCCGCGGCTTGATCGTCGTGTTGGACGAATTCCAGTATTTCACGGAGGGGAGGCTCTACGCCTTCAACTCATTCCTGCAGGAGCAAGTGGACCGGCTGCGCGATACGCAAGGGGGCGGGCTGTTTGTCCTTGGCTCCCTGCAGTCGGAAATGAGCGCGCTCCTCGACGACAAGGGTGCGCCGCTCTTTGGGCGGCTCACTGCGACTATCGATCTGCAGCACTGGGATTTCGAGGACTTGATCGAGGTGTACCGCGCACACGATATCCGCGACCCGCACCATTGGCTCACGCTCTGGGGCTTCTTCGAAGGCGTTCCCAAGTTCTACCGGGACGCGTATGACCAGGGCCTATTTCAGGTGGACGCCCGGTTTCAGGAAGCCTTGCTCGAGCGGATGTTCCTTCGCGAAGGCAGCCCTCTGGCCGAAGAGGCAGACACATCCTTCCTCCGTGAGGTGAAGGGCAGACTGCTCTCTGTCCTAAACTTCCTCTCGGAACATCCGGGCTCGAGCCACGGGCAACTGGTCGGCACACTGCTGCGGGATGAAGACGAAGCGTCGTTGAAGGTCACAATCAAACGCTTGGTCGAGAATTACCATATGGTCGACAAGCGCCACCCGGTGTTCTCGGAGAGCAAGAGCCGCAATTCCCGCTATTACATCACCGACAACTTTCTGCAGGTGTGGCTGTCGGTCGTGAAGCCGGCGCGGGACGCTTCTCGCATGCGCCCGCTATCGAAGGCGATCGATCTGACACTCCCTCGGCTGCACGGACACGAGGGATACGCATTCGAGAAGCTGATTCGTCAGTTGCACGTAGAGTGTTCGCGAAAGGGCGTGGGCGATTTCTCGCTGACCTCCATCGAACTGGGCTACTGGAATCGGCCGCGAGACGAACAGAACGCGATCGAGATCGACATCGTCGCACTCGACGAGGACGCGCGGCGTATTCGCTTCGGCTCGTGTAAGCGCAGTGCAAGCAAGCACACCCTGTCCTCGCTTTCCGAATTTGAGCAACAAATCGAGCGGTTCATGTCGACAAAGGAAGGGCGCCGGGTGAAAGGGTGGACTTCGACCAAGGCGCTGTTCTCGCCAGCCTTTTCTGACGAAGAGGCTCGGGCGTTGACGGCCGCCGGCTACCAGTGCCTGGACTTGCCTGCGTACGTCAGGATGCTTACGTCTCCGCGGTCAGTGTGATACTCGGGCCAGCCCGCAGAGCGCTGTGGCGAGCGTTGCACTGCTACGTGCGCGTGGCGGTGGAGCGGAGGTGGTCAGGACCGCCAACATCAAAGCCGAATAGTCTTTGCTGCATGACGTGGGGCGACATCCTTTCAGCGCTCTCCCAGGCTAAACAGCGTCTTGAGCTCGTCCCGGCTAAGATTACCGATCCACTGTTCGCCCGTGCCTACTGCCAAGTCGGCCAGTTCCCGCTTGGCGAAAATCATGTCATTGATACGCTCTTCAAACGTAGCGCGAGTGATGAATCGGTGGACCTGAACGTTGCGCTGTTGGCCAATGCGATAGACTCGGTCGGTTGCCTGCGCTTCCACCGCTGGATTCCACCATAGATCGTAATGGATGACGTTGGAGGCCGCGGTCAGATTTAGCCCTGTCCCGCCGGCTTTAAGTGACAGAATAAATACACGCTCGGTACGGTCGTTTTGAAATCGCTCGACCATAGCATCTCGTTTGGTTCGCACGACACCCCCGTGCAGAAATAGCGGATCGCGGCCATATCGCTGTCGCAGCCAACTGCAGAGCAGGGTTCCCATCTCGCGGAACTGGGTGAATACCAGCACCTTTTCGTGGCTGGCGTGGATATCGTCGATGAGCTCGAAAAAACGCTCCGCTTTGCCAGACGCCGCCGCGTCGGCCTGTCCCTGTTTCAAATATTGCGCCGGATGGTTACAGATCTGCTTCAATGCCAGAATCATCTGCAGCACCAGGCCTTGGCGCTTGAAGGTGTCGGATTCCCCTGAGATGACTCGCAATCCCTCCTGTACCACCGATTGATACAGCGCCGTCTGGGCCTTGGTCAGCGTGCAGTATTGATCCTGCTCGATCTTGTCGGGCAGATCGCTGATGACGGCCTTGTCGGCTTTCAGGCGTCGCAGCAGGAAGGGGGCCGTGACCCGCTTGAAGCGCTGCACGACATGCTGATCGCGCTGGATCTGAATCGGCATCGCATATTCCCGCGCGAATTGATTGAGGCTTCCCAGATAGCCCCGGTTCGCAAAGTCCAGGATGCTCCAGTACTCGGACAAGCGGTTCTCCACCGGCGTCCCACTCATGGCAATAAAGCTGCTGGCCGCGATCGCTTTCACGGCCTTGGTCTGGGCGGCAGCCGGGTTCTTGATGTTCTGGGCCTCATCCACTACGACGACGCGCCATGCCAAGGCATGGAGGGTAGCAGCAGCCGTACGCGCGATACCGTAGGTCGTCAGCAGGACATCAGGCCGACTCACCGCGAGCTCACGCTTGCTGCCGTGGAAGATGCCAACGCTCAGGTTGGGGGCGAAACGCCCAATTTCCTTCTGCCAATTGGTCAACAAACTGGTAGGCACGATGACCAGGGCCTTGGCGTCGTCAAGCGCGCCATCCTCCTTGAGCTTTTGCAGCGTAGCGATGACCTGCAGTGTTTTGCCCAACCCCATGTCATCGGCGATCACGCTGCCCAAACCGATTCGCGCGTTGCGATAAAGCCAGGCATAACCCCGCTGCTGGTAAGGGCGTAGGGTGGCGTTGATACCACGAGGCAACGGGACCGTGCCCGCTTCCACCAAATCTTGAATGATCTTGCGGGCCTTGGCATCCAGGCCAACGGTCGTGCCGGCGAGTTCGCCTGCGAGGGCCACGCGCAACAGTTCAGCGCCCGAAGGTGCCAATGGCTTAAGCAGTTGGGCACGCAGGCGCTCGATCTCTTTGGGATCCAGATAGACGTACGCCCCTTTGAAACGTACAACGCCTGCGGCATCCTTCACCAACCTTTCAAACTCGGCGCGCGTAATGAGATGGTTACCGACGGCCACTTTCCAGTCGAAGGCAAGAACATCGTCGGCGCGAAAAAATCCCGCAGTATCGGTCGCCGTACCCTTGATCTGCATGGACAGGCGAGGTCGCAGTAGATGGTTGAGCGCCTTCGGTAGCAGCGCGCGAATCCCGAGCAAGCGGATTACCGGCAGCGTATCAAACAGCAAGGCCGGCAGCTCATCCGCAGCAATCTTGACGGGGGTCTTGGCGCCAGCACTGATATAGGCATTGAGCGGTTGGAAAAACTCGGCCAGTAGCGCGATTGTCTGCAGAATGCCAAAACGGCCCTTCGACCAGGCCTCATCGGTCAGAATCGCTGCCAGTGGTACTGGTTTCTCCAGCGCTGCCGAACGATGCTCGATCGCGAGTGCCAGCCCGAAATGGCCCGCTTTTGCCTCCTCGAGGCATAGCACCGGTACATGTTCTCGGCGCGCCAGATGGTATCGGGATAGCCAGGTGTGAATGCCGGCGGCGATTTCCCCTTCACCGGGACCGTCGTAGCGGGCTCGGCCGGTGCAGAAGAACAAGGCCATCGTCTTATTCCCGAGGGGCTTTTCGCTGGCGCCATCCGCCCATGCGTGAATGAAGTGATTCAGAAACAGAGAACAGAGGAACGTTGCCTGGGCCTCCTGGGTGAGGACGGCACGCTTCCTTCCCTTCCCGGTCTTGACCAGGCCAGCTGGCAACGCAGTGGCAAGTCGCTGCATGACGGTCGCCACGAAACCATCGAGCGTGGCTGGGAGCCAGCGCAGCAAGACAGTGTCGGTATCCTCCAAGAGGATTTGCGGGATCACCGCGCCATGCGCGATCAACTGCAGTGCCGTCAAGCGCACTTGGAACAGCGCGGCGACCTCGGGCTGCACGTCTGGCAGATTGCTCACATCTACGTGAGCCAGTGCTGCTTCCAGTGCTTCGATGGTGGTGATGTCCTTCGTGCCGAACACCGACGGGTGCAATCTTGCGTCCAGTTCAATCCCCGGCCGGTCATCACCGGAGAACGTGAGGCGCTGCGCGTCGACGGCACCGGCGCGGGAATCCATGGCTTGTCGCGCGGCCTTTCTCGAACGTGCCAGAAGACGCCGCAACGTCTCGCGAAAATCTCCATTGGGAAAGAAAGTGGGGCGCGCCGGCAGCACCTGTAGCAGTGGATCGGACAGGTCCGGAATCCCGGAGAAATCCAGCTGATCAAGCGCAGCAAGATCCCCCGCATCAGCCAGGGCCTCTGAAGCTGTCGGCAGCAACTCGGTCAACGTGGGGAGGACAGCCCCAGCTGCCGGCGCCAAATGGATGTCGCGCGACTTCAAGGCTTGCGCCAGGTCGACACCCCGCAATGAAAACACCAGGAACGGATTGCCGTCGATTTCCCGGCTCAGGAGGTAAATCACCGCCGCCAAGTGCTTGCAAGGCACGGCCCAATCGGGGCAGGAGCATTGCATATCGAGGTCCTTCCACCGGGCAGGGAAGACGGAAATCCCAAGATTGCGTGCGTGGTCCAGCACCGACGGATCCAGTTCCCGGTTGAGCATCCGGGCGATCAGGGTGGGCTCGGCGGCGATGGCGTCCAGAAGCCGTGCGGAATCCTTGGCGGAAAGCGGCGGTACCGTGATCGTCACCTGGTAGGGACGTGGCCGGGAGCCCTGTATCTGGGCGTGGATCGTCCCGGCCCTGACGACAAGATCCTTGACCGCTCCTTTGTTCGCGTAGGTCCGCCCGCGCGGCAGACGATTGTCGTAGTCGATGTGTGTCAGGGCATTGAGCCATTGCTCGCCCCACCACGTTCTACCGAAGGACTGTCGCACCACTGGCCGGGCCTCCTTCAATGCTCGGTGGATTTTCCGATCTGAGGGGAATCCGCTATCCAAATCAGTGCCATTCCCCGGCGCCGGATCAAAGCGCCCCGCTGCCTCCAGTTCCTCCATCGGCAGCCCGTACTCGGCCATCTGGGCCTGGATCCAGCGAATCGCGTTCGCCCGCTGATTTCTTTCTGTCATTGCTACCGTCGTCGCTGTCGTTGCCGTCATCCGGGGGGCAGCAGGTGCCCTCTGTTCTTTGTCCTGCTCATGCGCTTGAGCAAGGCCGTCAATTGGCCGGGGTAGGCTGGCGCCCACGGCTCAGCTGATGCAATCGCCCCGATCAGCGCACGGTACTCTCCATATTGATCGGCATTGAGCGCGGCGACAACTTTCGTGGCGAATAGTGCAGGGTCGACGCCTGCGTGGGCACTCACCTTGACCAGATCGGAGCAGGCCTCGTCAAAGATACCACTGACTTCCCATCCCTCTTCGGTCGTGCGTTCATAGACCGTTCCGGCCAGCGCGAAGAATTCCCACATCAGGTCGGGTGCGCGATCGGGGGCAGCTCCGGCAATAGAGGAGGCGATGGCCACCCGGATGGCATCGAGCTCCGCTGCCAATTCGCTGAGCTGTTCCGCGTCGAGAAACGACGTTTGCGCGCCGAGTTCACTGATCCATTCGCGGACGGCAGCGACCATGTTCTCGCCGTGGGGGGCGGCCAGCTCAAATCGCAAGCGACGCCGTAGACGGGGATGCGTCCTGGCCAACTCGGCCAGCACCGTCCCCTGGCGCTCCGGTTTGATCGTCGCCACGGCTTTGACATCAATTTCATCGTCGATCGACAACAACTCCCTCCCTCAAAATTCCCCGGATGCAACCGAGCACACCGGACACGCGCGACGGCCGTTGCTGCGTGAGATCGAGGCACGAGGTAAGCAAGCTCCGTCCGCGACAGCGCAATGGCTCTCTGGATTCCGAATGCGTAACCTTGATCGCGCCAGTAGTGCCAGTCCGCGACCGCAACGCGCGTCGGCTTGTCGCCGTTCACCGGATCGATCTGGGCTAGGGGCGCCACCACGTCGCATTCGCCCCACCGAACCTAGGCAAAAATGCCGACCCGGCGGAGATCTTCATGAGCGAGTCCGGTGACCAAGACGTGTTCGCCGATGGGCAGCGGCGAGGAGTCCATCGCCTTGCGAACACTGGCTTTGAATGGAAACGAGAACTCTTCTTCCAGGTAGCAGTACCACGATAGCGCACGCTCCTCCTCGGTAGACGCGTCGACGACGATTTCCATCTCGATGCGATGCTCACGTTGCGCGTTGAGCTTTAGCTTGGCCATGATGTCGTTCGATAACCGCCTGCGCGCGAGGCGCGTTCCAACTCGGCCCCGAATTCGGTATACAACTCCGCCAACTGGCGGTCAGGCCGCTTGCGCCAGCGCCTTGTGCCCTGCAACTCTTCAACATAGCCGCGGGTGCTTTCCATCTTGCGCCTGCCGAGAACTCAGCCCACAGCGGTCTCTAGCGCAGCTTCGTATTGCCCCAGGCAAGCCATGCCATTCATCCGTGAGCGCTGCAGTAGCGTCCGTTGCGCTCG
>NZ_JBFTLQ010000024.1:0-92187 GCF_056396525.1 Cupriavidus sp. 05T41 | reverse complement strand
CGGGCGGCCACCAAAGCACCGGCCACGGGCCCCGGGCTCGCTTGCACAATTGCATTTGCGAGCTAATGCTTGTTCTCATGTCACCTGCGCGGAGCAACATCATGGACACACGAAGCGAACTGCAAGCCACTGTGGACGCTCTGGTTCAAGCGGGCAAAGGCCTGCTGGCCGCCGACGAAAGCGGGCCGACGATCGCCAAACGGTTCGAGCGCATCGGTGTGGAATCAAGCGAGGAAAATCGCCGGTCGTGGCGCAACCTGCTCCTGTCGACACCAGGTCTTGGTGAATTCATCAGCGGCGTGATCCTGCACGAGGAAACGCTGGGCCAGCGCGCCGACGATGGCACGCCGCTGCCAGAACTGGCCGCGCGCCATGGCATCGTGCCCGGCATCAAGGTGGATAAGGGCAAGCTCGCGCTCGCCCACGCTCCCGGCGACGAGATCACCGAGGGCCTCGACGGACTGGCCAAGCGCCTTGCCGGTTATCGCCAGCAGGGCGCGCGCTTTGCCAAGTGGCGCGCGGTGTACAACGTGTCCGACAAACTGCCTGGCTGGCGCGCCATCCAGGCCAATGCGGAGGCGCTGGCGTGCTATGCAGCGATCTGCCAGGAGACGGGCGTGGTGCCCATCGTCGAACCCGAGGTGCTGATGGATGGCGCGCACTCCATGGCGCGTTGCGCCGAGGTCACCGAGGCCGTGCTGCACGAAGTCTTTCACGCCTTGCACCGGCATGCGGTGGTGCTCGAACACATGCTGCTGAAGCCCAGCATGGTGCCGAGCGCAACGGACGCTACTGCAGCGCTCACGGATGAATGGCATGGCTTGCCTGGGGCAATACGAAGCTGCGCTAGAGACCGCTGTGGGCTGAGTTCTCGGCAGGCGCAAGATGGAAAGCACCCGCGGCTATGTTGAAGAGTTGCAGGGTACAAGGCGCTGGCGCAAGCGGCCTGAAGCCGGGTTTTCAATAGGCGGGGCGTTGACCCGTACTCATCTCGGCGGTGTGCAGTTGAGGAGTTTGCGATAAAGCGAAGCGCGCAGCAAATGACGCTTGAGAGCGAAATGCTGCCAGATCAGGCCGAAGTTCGGCAGGAAGGCCTGCGTGCGCCTTGGGTCGCGGAATCCGCGCATGCGCCGCTCCCGTTCGCGGGTCAGCTGATGACTGTTCTCGGCGCGATTGTTCACGCGGGCGGGGGCCTTCACGAACACGTGCTTGACGCTGGCCAGCTCCGAGATTTCGGCCTTTGCGGCTGGGTAGCCGCGCAGTTGATCGGTGACGATCTTGCGTGGCGCCGGGCAGGAACGCAGCACGCGCTGAAAGAAGCGTCGGGCGGCGGCCTTGTCGCGCCGCTTCTGCAGCAGGATGTCGAGTTCGGCACCATATTCATCGACGGCCCGCCACAGCACGTAGGGCTCGCCACGCAACGTCGCGAGCATCTCATCCAGTTGCCACGTGCTGCCTGGTTTGCGGCGCGCAGCCTTGGCGCGATGCGCAAAGGCCGCGCCAAACTTGTCGCATCAGCGGCGGATCGTCTCGTAGCTGACGATCACACCGCGCTCGAACAGCAGCTCCTCAATCTCGCGCAGGCTCAGGTTGTCGTCATGGCTCGTTGTAGGAGGAATCCTCGTTGTGGGAGAGCCCATTTCCTACATTCAACCGGCAATCCAATGCGTACCCTGAAGAAAGAACGAAGTTGAATAGGAGAACCTTATGAAGCTCATCCTTGTGTTGCTTGCCGCTTCCATTGCATTGCTCAGTGGCTGCGTTGTGGCGCCCTATGGAGATGAGCACCGGGGCGGTGGCGGGTACTACGGCGGAGATGGCCGAGGGGACCACGACCGGGACCACGGCAATCGCGACCGGAGCGATCACCGGGACGACGGTAGCGACAGAGACCGGTGGCAGGGCGGGCAGCGATACTAGCGCCTCGCTAGCGAGTGCGCGAGGCCATGTGATGAATACGCATTACGATTTCGTTACGAGTAGCCTCCGGAGCCCGGAATAGACTGAATGGTAGGGTCCTCAATTACATAGCCTCTGGAGATCGAGATGCGGAAGATCAAGATGTTCGCCAGCCTGGCGCTAGCGGCGTGCACTGTCATTTCGATTGCCGCCTATGCCCAGGATAGGGGTCCTGGTGGAGATGATCGCGGAAGGCCCCCCATGGGTCACGATCAGGGTCAAAATCACGATAACCAGCACGGCTACAACGATCGCGGTCGGGACGGTGACCACGGCCGGCAAGGTGACATAGGTTGGGAAGGTGACAGGGGCAGGGGGCAGATGGACAGAGGGTACGGCCCTGACCGTCGCGCTGATCGCCCGGGCCCTGGCCATTGGCAAAAGGGTGAAAGGATCCCGTCGGAATACCGTCACCGTCAGTACGTGGTCGATGACTGGCGCGCCTATCGGCTATCGCCTCCGCCGCGCGGATACCAGTGGGTGGGGGTTGGCGGGGATTACCTACTGGTCGCCGTTCCGACCGGCGTGGTCTTCCAGGTGGTCATCGGGCGCTAGGTCGCGGGCAACAAAAAGCCGGCAGATGTGAATTGACGCCAAAAAAATGGACGGATCGGAAAGCTAGGCCTGGCAGGGCTGAGTTTCGCTAAAAGGTCGCAGATCAGTCGTCCCGATTCTGAACCCGAGAGTTGTCCCAATTGTTGCATCTTCCTAATATCCTGAAGGAGCGAAAACCGTTCGACGTGACGCGCCGCTTCGCGTACACATTTAGACTAGACCCGTAGCACTGTGGGTACAGGCGACACGCCGCTAATACCTCTCGGATTTGGCAAAGGGCTTGAAAGAAGTCCGTCGCGGTCACATCGATCACCTGGTCTCTATAGCGACCTCGCAAGCGACATTTTGGGTAGGTGCCCGAGGCGCGAAAGTGAATCTGTTCGTCCTCCTTACCCCCTATAAGCCTGGCGCGGAACTTGAGCATCACCAATAAGCCGACGGCCCACCCATTATCCATACAACTAGAGTGTAGGGCGGTCTCGTGGATTCCGGCGTCAGCGTAATCCTACATTTCTGGCTGTCGGCTCGATCGGCATCATGCACTGGCGGAACTCCCCGCTTCCCGAGATTGTCCGTCTTTATAGGGAGGCCATAGCGCTGTTGGGACGAGCGCGATATGAAACGAGTTGGGAGGCATTACAGGAGACGATGATGAAACTTATCGTGAAGATGTGTCTCGCTAGTCTTGCGGGATTGCTTGCGACCGCAGGCGAGGTAACCGCCGGGACAGATGCGCCCAGATTGCCGACGGTAACGGAGGGCGTCCCCGCCATAAATAATAGACCCGTCGGAGCCCCAGAAGGTGAGTTTGGCGGCGGCATCATGAAGTCCGCGCCGATCGCAGCACCCGCGACAAACGTTTCCGACAATGCAATCACCATGAAGGTGAGAGAGCAGCTTCTAGCCTCCGGGCTTCGATCAGGCCGGATGCGGGTGAGTACCGAGAACGGCATCGTGCAGCTCAATGGCAAGGTGCAAAGCGACACCGAAAAGCTGACGGCCTTGAATGCGGTCCGAACAGTGGAGGGCGTGCAATCTGTCGTGGACGGCCTTGAGGTCGAGAAATAGTATCGCGCACCTTTCGCAGGAAAACGCCCCCGGCGATGCTTGGCGTGTTGATGGGGCGATTGAACCTCCCGCCGGGCGCTTGATGGCAGCGGCGGGCCTTCCAGCAAAGTAATGCAGATAGGAAGGTAATGGAGCGCACGAAGCATCGCTATTGGTCGTTTGGCTGACCACCTTCGCTCGGTGTCGGCGCGCGCCTAAGGCCGGGCCGTTATGTCGCAGGCTGATCCTCGCATTGTCGGAGATGGGTACGAGTGAGTCCGTCGGCGGGGGTGAGGGTCAGGATCAATTGTGTCAGGGGGCCGTAGAAATTTATGGAAAAGCCTCCTGCAACAGCACTGCGGCCCCGCACATTAGTTTTTTTGCGATTTGGATTCCGCCTTAACGATGAGGCGATCTTGATTTGCGTCCAACTCCACGCGGGGGCGGTTGCCCTGCACGAGACAGTCCCGCATGTCGGAGACGATATGAGGAGGCATCTCGTCGCGCTCGGATCGGGCCTGTGCGCCGACGCCGACCTCAAATGGGCCACCGCAACTCGCGCAGTGATATACGTAGCCAGCCAAGGTGCGCCGGCGTTCCGCGAGCGTCTGGCAGAGTGGACAGCTAGCTGTTTCAAACGGCAATTCGTTCACGTCTTCACCATTAAAACCATGTCATGTGAGATGCGGGCCTTTCCTCAGTAGAAATGGGCCTCATGCTGAGCTGGCAGCGGCCGGTAGTATCCGACCGAGCGGAATGGTCCAGGCTCCACGCGGATTCCGCCCGCTAAGACTGGAGTTCTTCGGCTGCCGCCGCGAGCGAATTTACGCTTCGAAACAGTTGGCGGGAAAGCATTGCATCGGGGATCTCGATGTTGAATGCATTCTCAATGGCCAGCATCACGTGCACGGTAGCCAGGGAGGAGAGGCCCGCTGCGTAAAGATCTGCTTGGTCGTCAAGCGCTTCGACGGGCACGTCGAGCCGTGCGACGTCGCTAAGGATCTGTCGAATGATAGCCTTCATCTGGAACCTCTCGGCGGATGAGTATGATCGAAAGAAACCATTGGGCCGAATCCGTCGTGGGGCTTCAGTGCGCCGCCGCACAAGCTCGCCACGTTGGTAGCCCATCTGCTCGCGTAGCTCATCTCGCGGCGAGCGCGCTGCTGCTGTGACGTCCCGATGTGCGATGAGAAGTACATCCGAAAGCTGCCGCGATCGTGTCGAAATTGCGCGACCGGAAATGACCGAAGTCTTCAGGCATAACGGCTAGATCATTTGCGAAATGCGAATAGGAATCTGAACACTTCAACTGCCAGGCAGATTTCTCAGGCTTCCGCCCGGGATCCGGAGCTTTCTCGGCGAGCTTAACTCGGCCAAAAACGTGCTTTCGCGCTTCCGGGCCCAGAATCGTACCCTCTGCAGACCGACCCTCCGCGTCACATTCAACTCAAAATCGCTATGACGGTGCCCCTGACAGCGGGAGCTGCGTGTAGCTAGCTCATTGGCTTAAATTTTGCCCAATCGTCCTTTGCGCGCGGGAACAGAGTGTGCTCTCTTGACTGCGAGCATGCGAAGCGCATGCCGTTTCCCCAAAATGACACGTAAGAGTTGACCATGGACAAAGCAAAAGTACCAACAGACCAACGTGCAGCTCACGGCCTCCTGGCAGACGACCATCGTGCGGCCAAGAAACTGTTCAAGCAATTCGAGGAAAGCTCCAGCATAAGTTGCGAAGTCTGCGTCAAGAATGAATGCCCAATTCTCGACCACTTGGAACGCATACGCGCGCAGGTCGCGTTGGCACGCGAATGGGCCGCCGTTACCGGACGCTGCATGAGATCGACCAGGAGCGCAATGCTGCTTACGCACGGCGCAGTTCCCTGGGATGATTAATGTATTTCGTCGGCGTGAGCGTGCGTGAGGGAATGCGCGCGGTGCAGGGGGCGGAGGCTTTCCTGCCCATTCGACGCATTGAAGGTCCCGAATTGCCGCTTGGAATTTGGGTCCTGCTGATCGGGCCAATCAGGACGGGCGCGCGGAGGCAACCTCCGCACCTGGGCGGTGGCGGCTGCGACTGAGCGCCCTAGCGAAACCAGGTGCCGGCGCGCAAGAGGGTCGGGCCTGGTCCGCGATTCAGTCTATCTTCAGTCCTAGCCCCGGTCGCCACCCCGGTTTGCCATCAACAGGCCCAGGATAATGCCGACCCCGACCGCCACGCTCATGGAACGCAGCGGCTGATCCTTAACATAGGCGGCGGTATCCTCGGCTCGCCGGGAGATTTGCTGGCGCACATTTTCCGAGATGCCCTTTGCGGCATCCCTGGTCGCGTTCATCTTGCTCAGGAACTCTTCCTTGGCCTCGTCCAGCGCAGCCCCGGACAGGGTGGGAATGCGGCTGATCAGGTCGTCGAGCTCCCGCTTCAAGCCGTAGGCTTCGCTGCGTGCGACCGCACCGACCTGTTTGCCGGCGTCCTTGGCAGCGTCCAGGATGTTTGTGGTTGCCGTGCCGAACTTGCCGGCGATACCCGGCGAATCGTTCTGGACGGAGGATTGGGTATTGCCTTGGGTTTCCATTAGTCGTGCTCCTGAAAGTCGGTCGTTCGGCATCAGGTCATCGCGCGCCGGACACGCCGCGCGGTACCCCGTGGTCGTCCGCCTGCTCGTCGGCGGCGCAGGCCAGGTACACAGCGCATGTTTCATGCCATGAATGCATCATTACCCCCAAGTGGAGCGCGCTCTGGCCAGGCATCGCCGGTCGGTCACTGCGGGGAGCAGCGCGGCAGCCGTGATGCGACCAGAACCAAGCCCTCGCGGCGAATCCAGCAGCCCTGCCTCTCGCGCACGGCTGCATAGAAAATTACCGGCCTTGAAATTCCTCCCTCGGCCGGAGGTTGGCAAAATTTCGGAGATCCTGCTCGACGTGCGTGGCGGACGCATACGCTGTGCTGACCAACGGTGGCTTCCTCGGAATGGGCGATTCCCTGCATGCCAGTCCCTGGGGCGCGCTCAGCCTGGACACCGACGATAAGTGCTTCAGCACCGGTGTGACCGCGCAACGGATCAAGAATGCGCCGGGTTTTCCTATCTGATTTATGAATAATTCCATGGGAGCGCAGCGAGCGGTGCGCGTGCGCGGCAGGGCGAGCGGGTGGCGGCTCAGGGTCAGTCCGGGCTTTTCATCGGCGACAACTAAAGGAAGGGAGCAAGGTCCGTGCAACCTTTGAGAAGGTTAGTGGCGTGGCAACGGTGACGAATATCGAGCCGGAATAAGCGCCCTACGGATTAGGCAATGCTGCCTGTGGCCCCGCCGCCACAACCTCGTGCACGAAGCGGAGCTTGTCCACCACGACAGGGCTCAGTGCGAACGGATAGCCATCCGGCACGCCCAGGCTTCGGTTGAGGCTGTTGCGCACGTAGGTGAGCGGAAACCACCGATTCATCAGACTTTGAAAGCTGGCATCCTCGACGGGTGTCTGGTCCGTCAGGGTAGGCTCTCCGACTGTGGCTGGCTTGAGCGCAAGCCCGCATGCCGCGGCGGTGTCCACGGTATCGACGATGTGGAGATAGTCTGCCCAGGTTTCGGCCCAGTCCTCCCACGGGGGCATGGCCGCGTAGGCGCTGACATAGTGCCGAGGTGGGTGCAACGCCTGGACGCCGTGTATAAAAAGAAATGAGCTCATCTGGATCGCTCGCCTTCTACCTGCGACTGCATCGCAAGGCTGGCAATGCCATCAAGTACACCCCGGACGGTGGCGTCATCGATCTGAGGATCAAACGGCAGGGCGAAGATGCGGTGCTGAGCATCACCGACAACGGCATCGGCATCCGCAAGGAGTTTCTTGCCAGCATTTTCGAGATCTTCGTGCAAGCCGAACCGGCTACCGACCGCCGCGCGTCAGGACTCGGCCTCGGGCTGGCCCTCGTGCGCAAGCTGACCGAACTCCATGGGGGGACCGTGACGGCCACCAGCAACGGGCAGAATGTCGGGAGCCGGTTTGTCGTGCGCCTGCCGGCACTGCCGGACGGCACGCCAGCGGCTGCGCCCGAGCCCTTGCACACCGTGACGGCTTCGGTCGTTTTACCCCGCCGCATACTCGTGGTCGACGATAACTGCGATGCTGGCGACAGCATCGCGACGTTACTTCGCCTGGACGGCCACGAGGTGCGGGTCGCGCGGGACGGCTCGAGTGCCCTGACATGCGTGGATAACTTTCATCCCGAGGTCGTCTTGCTTGATATCGGCTTGCCAGATATCGACGGCAATGAAGTGGCACGGCTGATCCGGGCGAACCCCAATCTGCCCGATGTCCGGCTGGTGGCCCTGAGCGGATACGGGAGGCCGGAAGGAGGCCTCGGCGAACGGCGGGATTTTGATCACTATCTGGTCAAGCCAGCCGCATTGACGCAGTTGAATGCCTTGATTGCCATGGGCGCAAAGCGCGTATAGGCAGCAGGGCGGGGCATTCACATACTGTGCCCCATCACATCACTTCTGCCGTGGCGCCAACACCTTGCGGTCGGGCGCTTCCAGCTTGCCCGCACGGCGCAGACTTACCGCCTCGGCAATCGCGCCGGCCACATTGTCCACCTCGCGCGGCATCGCCTGGTCGTGATCGAGGTCAGCATGGCTGGTGGCGTACGGGCGCCAATAGCCGATATAGCGGTCGAGTTTCGCCAGATGCCTGCGTCTATCAAGCCCATCCAGTCCATCCAGTCGCACAATGCGCGTCGCACACCATCGATTCCGGCCACGTCGCCATGTACCGCCACACCGTAGACGCGCCCGGCCAAGTGCTTGGGGTAGTCCCAGCCCCGCAATTCCAGCGCCTTGGCTTGCTCCGGCTTTTGCCATGCGTGCTGCTCGGATCGGGGTTACCGCCATCGGCACAGACCAGCCGGTTAATCATCAGCTTGAGCGGACTTGTGGCCTGATACCAATAGACCGGCGAGACGATCATCACGCCATGGGCGCCTACCCAGCGCGGATAGAGCGCGTTCATCCAATCGTTGACCTGGCCGAGCGAATGATTGGGATAGCAACTGCATGGCCAATGGCAAAGTGGCATGGCCGTAAGCTGCGCCGCCGTCGGATAGATGAGCGCAACAGCACGAAGATTAATGCCAATCAAATGTTGTGCTCAGCGTGACGGGGGACCGGCGGGGCGCATGTCCCGTGGCTACAGGCATTTTGCCGCGCGAAGGAAACTTCGGCCATGCAGCAACAGAGGGCAGGACAAATGTCCCGCCAGCTAATAATCCCTATTGGCCGATGTTCTTCCCATAACCGCCCTTACCAACTTTCGCGCGGCCGAGCATTTACCCCTCAACCCGGCCCCATCCCCTTCGGACCTGCACCACCACCGGTAACAGCGATACGACGATAATTGCTATCGTCAGCCAACTCATATGCGAACGCACCCACTCGATGCCGCCCAGCCAGAAGCCGGCAAGCAGTAAGCCACTTCCCCACACCACCGCGCCGAGCACGTTGAAGGCAGCGAAGCGCCGGGGGTGCATGCCAGTCAGGCCGGCGAGGAAGGGGGCCACGCTGCGGACGATCGGCACGAAGCGCGCGATGGTGATGGTCGAGCCCCCGTAGTGATCGAAGTAGGCACGAGTCTTTGCAATATATTGCGGCTTAACCCAGCCACCGCGCAGCAGATGCTGACCCAGGGGGGACCGGCCTATCAGGTAGTTGACGCCGTCGCCGACAATGGCTGCGGTGCAAATCATTGCCATTGCTGGTAGCGGCGACAAACCATTGACGCCGAGGAATGCGCCAGTCGCGAACAGCAATGAATCACCCGGCAAAAACGGCAGAATGACGAAGCCGGTCTCCAGGAAGATGATGGCTGCCACGAACAGCACGCCGGTGACCCAGTTCTGGGCCAGCATCGACATAATTTGCTGGTCATTGAAGAGCCAACTGAGCAATCCGGTGGATAACATGCGATGTCCCGGACCTTAACGTCGTCCGCCGAGCCGGTCAAACGTGCCTAAAAGATCCGTCAATGCTTGCTTGCACTCCACCGCATTTGGTGTGGTAGACCGCACTGCTCCGAGCGCGCGGTCGATGGCCTTGTCGGCGACGTGCCAGTCCGCGGCGGCGCGCGGCTTCAGGCCGGCTTCGGCGTTATCCCACGCAACCTCTAGGTCCTTGATCCTCGTCTTTGCCGCGGGTAGATTGCCCTTTTCAACGAGCAAGGCCACGTCTGCAGCGATCACGCGAAAGGCGGACAGGTCGCCTAGCCTGGATTGCGTGGGCGTGTCCGCAGGAGTGGCCGCCACAGCGATGTGAGGGAGGAGGGCGAGGGCCGCGGAAACACTTGCGTAGCTTGGCGCCAGCACGGCTGCGGCGAGCAAGGCCGCGTCAAGTCGGCGGTGAATGATGTGTCGCTTCATGTCGTACTCCTAAAGGATTCGCGTGATGCATTACGAGGTGCGAGGGGCGGGATTACCGGGCCCGCGCTGACTAACATTCCGTTGGGCGATGGCGACCATCAGAACGATCACCGATAGGAAGATCGCGCTTGTCACCAAGGCGCCGAGACCAACGCCGCCATACTCGTGCGACTGTGACAACATGTCACCGAGCGAAGCGCCCAGGGGACGCGTGAGGATATAAGCGATCCAGAACGCCAAGACAGTGTTTAAGCCACAGTAAAAGGCCGCGACGGTGAGCGCGATCAACGTGCCAAATGCCACGCAGCCGAGTCGGAATCCCAGTCCCAGGGCTTCGGTGGCGAGGTCGCCTGCTGCGGTGCCCAGTGCAAATGTGCAAAGAATCGCAGCCCAGTAAAACAGCTCTCTTTGGGGGCTATCTATGGATTGGATAGATAGCGTCCTTTCTCGGCCGTACCAGAGCAGGAAAACCCCAGCGAGCAGGATGGCGAAAAGCGCGGTGCTTAGGTATAAGCTCACGCCTAAGCCGTCAGTCAGAGCGTCGGTGATCTGGGTGCCTACTACGCTGACCAGCACTACCGTCAGCCAGTAAAGCCATGGAACGTAACGACGCTGCCGCACGTGGGTGAGCAAAGCAAGGCACAGCAGACCGAACATACCAGCACGTGTGGCCGCCTGTCCCAGTCCCGCATTGACAGCGAGGTAATCGGCACCAGTCTCGCCAACGGTGGTCGACATAATCTTGATGATCCAAAAACCGAGGGTGACTTGCGGCACCTTGTTCTGCCAATTGGACATGGGATCTTGCAGTACGGTGGGCATAAAGGGCTCTCCGATTCGGTCAGCGGGTTGGCGTGCGCAGTCGCATCTGGCCAGATACATGGTCGCGGTACGCAACCAACTGGATACCCGACACGGAAACGGGCAGCAAAGGATGGAGTTAAGGCTAACGCCGTATGCCTTAAGGAAGAATTAAAGGAACGACGTTTGGGCGAAGTGACTAAGGCAATACCGGCCGGCGCCGGCAACTGAGCGTTTTCCCATCGCGGGATGGCGCGTGGCACGGGGACAGCCGGCCGCATACGGCGAGGGGAGTGCCTTTCCGATGCCTATGCGGCGATGAACGTTCGCAAGGTTAGATCAATGCCTGGCCCCTGGCCCAAAATGTCGATGAAGCCGCTACGCCTGGCGGCGTGCTCCAACGCGGCGCGCATAAGTGGCGACAAAAAAGAGGGCGGGGAGTTCGTCGGCGTTCCGGTAGCCTCCACCCTCGGCGAAACAGCGGAGCCTGGCAGTGCAGCGGGGTGAAGGGGGAGCAGCAGGACTGGACTCCTACGCGGAGGGGGGCGCGGCGGTTAGACCGTAAGCGCCCGGCGAACGCGCCTTGACAGCGCACGACGCGGTGGCGGGAGAAACAGGCATGACCTCGAAGAGGCTGCCGACTGTATTCGCTTACGAGTAGCTACAGGCCGCTATACATGACGAATCCCTTGGTCCAAGCAATGTGACCTTCTTCGTCAGCCTTCCAAAAAACCTGCGCGGACACATCGTATGGCAATGGACCCTTTCCCTTGCGGAAGAACTCCGCACGATGGATGGAGATGTCACTCCTACACACACCATCAATCTTAAACTCCTGATTCCGAAGCGCATTTTCGAGCGCGGCCACAGGTGACCCAGGCGGGAATAATGTTCGCAGCCGAGCGTCGAACTCTGGCGAGATTGCCAGCTTCCCGCCCCATCCCTTCAGCATCTCCACTTCCGTCTTGTTGCTGGGCGGGCACGGACTCGCATGGCCGCCTCCAGCCGTCACATTGCGCAACAATGGTGGTAAATCGTTTGCCTTCGGTACCGGACCACACCCCACAGACAACAGGCTGACCAGGCCGATCCAGACCAGCGATCGGACAGATATACGTCTGCGGTAGGCGTGCCTCATTTTTTTCACCAAGGCCTCACGGCCGGACTAGCTCTCCTTCTGGCCGGGTTTTGGGTGGCTACGTTATTGGGGGAAGGGCGGATGTCTGTCTGCGCCGCCAACAACTCAAGTCAGCCGTCGGCGCGCTGGCCCTCAGTTCCGGATTCCCAATCAATATTTTCACGATGGTGAAAGTACTGGGTTGTGACCATGGCATCCCGCGGACACTCAACGGTCGTCTCTTGCCACGACCCTTCTCCGCCGGTCGACCGGTCTAATTGTTCTGACTGAAGTCGCGACAAGAGCGGTCGCCCGGTTCGGTGTTGCGACCGTCGCCCGCAAGTTGGATGCCAGGTTTTGGCAGACGATCAGGCGGCAATGCAGGAAATCAGGCTTATGTTGTCGGATCCGCCAATGACGAGCCGAACGACAGGTTGCTCCCGCAAGATCGCGAGATGCTCACGCTTGCGTCGACCAGCGCTTTGATTGCCTTTGTCTTGATGCGCCGGACATCGGGGCTTGCGCCGATTAGCGTCAGACACGCGACTGCCTCGTTCTGAACATCGAGAATCGGCGCGCTCACAGCGGACAGTCCTGGGATGAGAACCGATTCCGCTTCGTCGTATCCGACTCGCCGGATCGTCGAAAGACGCTCAAGCAACTTCACTGGCGGCTGTTCATGGTTCTTCGAAACGGCCAACTCGATCAGGTCATCTCTGACCTGATCGGGGGTGAAGGCGAGCAGCACGCGACCCGTTGCCGAATTTGTCAATTGGAATGTCGAGCCCACCGACAACGTAGTAATGAACGGCACATAGCTGCGTTCCCATCGCACGATAGTGGGGCCGCGATCGCCGAGCACACAGAGGAGGGCGGGCAATCCCGTGATAGAAACTAGCTGTGGCATTGCTTCACTGGCGAGGCGCAGATGATCAATACGCGCGAGGGCAGACGCGCCGATGCGTACCGCCGTCGGCCCAAGGTCGTAGAGACCGGTGACTTCATCCTGTACCGCGAGACCGCTTGCCATTAGGCTCGCGAGGTAGCGATGCGCGAGGCTGTTTGGCATGCCGATGGCGCGCGCCAGATCGCGGAGGGGTGTCGCCTTACCCGCCTCGACAAGCGCAAGAAGAACCTCCGTTGCCTTGTCGGCCGACTGAATCCGGCGTCGTCCTCCGCTATTGCCGGCAGCAGTCGGTGGCGGGTCGTCCGCCGACACCGCCGATGGTTCTGCGATGGTTTTTTTTGCTTCTGTCAAAGCCGTCGATACTCCTCTCGGAAGGGGGCGAACCTCGGATTCAGGGTGCGCGAACGATTTTTGAGTTTATCACGGGCGATGACACGGGAATTCAGCCAGCTCCAGGCAAGCAGATGACGCGCGCATCGGCATTGCGGAGGCGGAGCGGCAAAATGCGCTGATAGTCTGTGGAGGTGTACCAGGCCGTGGCGTCCTCGGGGCTCTCGAACTCCAGAACCACGAACGTCCCGGTTTTGGCGTTGCCCTCGAGCACGTGGGGCGTGCCTCCCCGAATCAGGAACACGCCGCCATAGGAATCCAGCGTGGGCTGGACCTTGCTGGCGTACTCATCCCACTCCGCGCCGGGGGTGGATGTCTACCTCGGCAAAAATGTAACCTTTCGTCATGTCGTCTCCCGTCAGAAGGATGAGGTGAAGTTCGCTGGAGCGTCGCAGGCCACCGTTCCCATCTTTGCCGGAATCGAGACTTCGAGAAGCTCGAGGTCTGGTGAGATCGCCAACTCGTTGTGCTTGAGTCCGCCAGGGATCAGGAGCGATTCTCCCGCGCTGACGCGAATATGGCGGCCGTCCTCGAAGACCAGGTCGACCCAACCGCGCAGCGTATAAATGAACTGCGAATCGCAGAGGTGATAGTGCCACCCGGTTTGCTGCATTTCGCCCGTTGCAAGAGTTATCTGCGCGCGCATGCGGCCATCCGTGGCAGTCGTCACGCCCAGGTCCCGATACTTGAAGAATGAGCGGCGTCCCGGCACCAGTGGCGCCGTTTCGGGCGTGGCATAGGAAAGCCTTTGCGCAAGCGCTTCGGCGTCGGCAATCGACGTGGCGGAATGAACGTGTTCGGTGGATGAGTCCATGGTCTGCTCCGTGGGTGTTGTCGTTGTTAAAGTTGCTGATTGGCGGGTTGCCGCCGTGGTGCCCCGCGTACCAGCACGGTGGCGCGTTCTTCCACACTCTTGATGATCGAAGTGAAATCGTCCTGGCCGCGTCCTTCTTCCATTGCCGTTTGCCAGACGCCCCGGGCCTGCTCTAGAACGCGCGCCGGGATGCGCAGATTGCGGGCCTCTGCGATGGCGAGCTCCACATCCTTTGCGAGGATCGACATGTGTGCCCCGAAGTCGAACGATCCAGGGAGGGCGAAGCGAGCAAGTATGTCTGCTGCCGCGCTCTGGCCGGTGCTGGATCGGATGACGTCGGCCATGGCGTCGGCGTTCAGGCCTGCTTTGGCGCCCATTGCCAACGCCTCCGATGCAACGGCCATGTTGGCGGCCAGCATGATGTTGTTCACCAGCTTCATCGCCTGTGCCTGGCCGGGCTGATCGCCCAGCTTGTGAATTGTCTTCGCGATGCGATCCAGCGAGGGCATGGCGCGCGCAATGTCATGGCTCGCGCCGGCCAGCATGATGGACAGCGTGCCCGCACGCGCGGCGGACGGCCCACCACTGACTGGCGCGTCCACCGTGGCGATATGCTGACGCTGAAGTCTCTGTGCGATGGAGGACACCGCAGTCGGACCGATCGTCGACATCTCGATGTACGTATGCAGCGCGTTGCCGGCCGCCACGCCGTCCTGGCCGAAAATCGCCGCTTCGCATACCGCCTGGCTTGGCAGGCAGGCCATGACGATGGCGGCGGCATCCGCCACCGAACGTGGACTGGCATGCGCCACTGCGCCAGCGTCCACAAGTCGCGACACGGCTTCCGCGTTAGGGTCGTAGACGTGCAGTCGGCACCCGGGATGAATAAGCCGCATTGCCATCGCGGCACCCATGTTGCCAAGGCCTAAAAAGCCGACTTGGGTAATCTTGCTCACGTTCGTATGTCTCCGTATCTGGGTAGATTTCCGCGCACCGCGTCTACCAGTCGGTGCCGCGCGCGTCGTGCTTCGGGTAATGTTGCAGTGCCGGCCTTCACTCAGATCAACAGTTCGATCAGGAAGGGGCCGTCCTGGCGGAAGCTCTGCTTCATGAGGTCGGCGCACTGCTCGAGCGTCGTTGCGCGTGCGGCCTCCACCCCCATGCCGTTGGCGAGCCTGACCCAGTCGAGATCGGGATTCGACAGATCCAGCATGCTCATGGCCGTGGGCCCCGGTAATGCCCCGACGTTCTCGTATTCGCCGATCAGGATGTTGTACTTGCGGTTGGCCAACAAAATCGTCGTGCAGGGGAGTCGTTCACGTGCCTGCGTCCAAAGCGACTGAAGCGAATACATCGCCGAGCCGTCAGCCTGCAGGCTGATGACCCGTCTCGAGCCCCCACAGGCCACCGCCGCGCCGGTTGCAACCGGGAGTCCGTCGCCAATGGCACCGCCGGTCAGTGAGAGCCAGTCATGTGGTGCTGCAGCGTGGGTGAATCGGTAGAAGCTGCGGCCATACGAAATGCTTTCGTCCGATATGATCGCGTTCTCCGGCATCACGGCGGCGATCGTCTGGGCCAGCCCTTCCGGCGTGGGTACACCGGTAGCGATCTCCGGGCAGGGCTGCGCGGGCGGCATATCGACCACTGGCGCGTTCAGCGCCTCCGCCAGCGCGAGCAGGGCCGCTTCGGGATGCTGGTCGACGCGCGACAAATGATGGATCTGGGCTTCGCGCGGATACTGGAGGGAGGGCTTGCCGGGATAGGCGAAGAATCCGACTGGTGGCCTGGCGTTGACCAGGATGATGTGCCGGAACGATGCCATCATCGTGATGGCTTGATCGGTGTTGTAGGGCACCCGCTCGATCGGCAGACGGCCTCGTCCACGCGAGACCCGCCCCATCACGTACTCATATTTCAGGGTCGCGCCCGTCGCGCTGGCAATGCGCCACGCGAGCGCCTGCGCTTCGGGCAGCGCGCACTCGCCGCCAAGCAGAATCAGCACGTCATTGCTATTCTGGCGCAGAATGCGCGCCGCGTTGTCGACGGCAAACGTATCGATCGATGGCGCTGACGGTACGGGCAATGCGCGCGCGGCAGCGCCGCCCGCATCCCATGACGTATCGGAAGGCAGGATCAGCGAGGCGATCTGCCCGGGCGCGGTCCGCGCAGCGGCTACTGCGGCGGCCGCATCACGACCGACGTCGGCTGCGGACTGGCTCGTGCGGACCCATGCCGATACGGCGCCCGCGAGCGCGGCCGTATCGGCAGTGAGGGGCGCATCATACGGGCGGTGATAGGTCGCCTGATCTCCCACGATGTTGACGACCGCGCTATTCGCGCGGCGAGCGTTGTGAAGGTTCGCCCACCCGTTGGCAAGTCCCGGTCCGCAATGCAATAGCGTGCTCGCGGGCTTGCGGGCCATGCGGAAATAGCCGTCGGCCATGCCGGTCACGACGTTCTCCTGCAGTCCCAGCACACACCGCATACCTGGAATTTGATCCAGGGCCGCGACGAAATGCATTTCGCTGGTGCCGGGATTGGCGAAGCAGGTATCGATGCCCGACTCGAGCAGTGTGGTGACCAGACTTTCAGCGCCGTTCATGTTGTGTGTTCTCCGGTTCGATGAGGATGGGTCGCGTGGGGTCAGCGCGAGCAGGCAGGATCCGTCCAACCGGAAACTGCCTTGGCTTCGAGGAACTCCTCGATGCCCCAGATCCCGCCTTCGCGGGCGCGTCCGGACGCCTTGATGCCGCCGAAAGGAGATCCCGGGGCGCGCGGCCTGCCATTCATCTCCACCATGCCCGAACGCAGCCGGCCCGCGACGCGGCGGCATCGTTCGTCATCGGTCGATTGCACGTAATTGGCCAGCCCATACGGCGTATCGTTCGCGATGGCGATCGCCTCTTCCTCGGTGTCGAACGGAATAATGGAGAGCACAGGGCCGAAGATCTCCTCTCGGGCGATGGTCATCTGGTTGGTCACGTCGGCGAAAACAGTCGGCCGCACGAAGTAGCCGCATTCGTGCGCTTCGGGACGCCCGGGGCCGCCTGCAACAAGTCGCGCGCCCTCCGCCGTGCCTGTCTCGATCATCTCCTGGACTTTCCTGAATTGCGCCGCCGAGGTCAGCGGGCCGAAGAACTTCCCCGGCGCGTGCGCCGCCTCGGCCGCGAAGTTCTCGGCGATTTCCCGGGCCTCGTCGACTACGCGCGCATAGATCGAGCGCTCGACCAGCATGCGGGTAGGGGAGTTGCAGCTTTGACCGGTGTTCTTGAAGCAATGGAGCACCCCGCGTCTCACCGCATCCGCATCGGCGTCGGCAAAGATGAGGTTGGCCCCTTTTCCGCCGAGTTCGAGCACCACTCGCTTGAGTGTCTCGGCGGCGGCTTTCGATATGGCGATGCCAGCGCGGGTCGAGCCGGTGAAGCTGATCATGTCGATATAGGGATGCGACGACAGGCGCGCGCCGACCCCCGTGCCGTCACCGTTCACGAGATTGAACACGCCGCTCGGAAAGCCGGCTTCCTCGATGAACTCGGCAAAGAGCATCGAAGAGAGCGGCGCGATTTCCGATGGTTTCAGCACGACGGTGCATCCGGCCAGCAGTGCGGGCACCACCTTCAGCGTGACCTGATTCATGGGCCAGTTCCATGGTGTGATGAGGCCGGCCACGCCGATCGGCTCCATCAGGATCCGATCGTTGGGTGCATGCGTGCCGATGGAACGTTCGAACGAGAACGTGCGAAACGCGGTAATGAAGTTCCTCATGTGATACGCGCCAGCACCGACATGTTCGGCCCGCGCCATGTCGACGGGCGCCCCCATCTCCAGGCTGATCATCCGCGCCATTTCCGCGGCGCGTCGTTCGTAGATCTCCAGCAGCCGCTCGACCAGCCGAAGCCGCTCGCCCGGCTCGGTGCGACACCAGCCTGCGAAGGCTTGCCTTGCCGCCTGCACCGCGCGGTCGGCATCGATCGTATCGCCGACGGATATCACCGCGCAGGGTTGTTCGGTGGATGGGTCGATCACCGTCAGGTCTTGGGGCCGTGCGGGCATTACCCACTTCCCACCGATATGGAACTGTCTCTTATCAAGCACGTTGTCTCTCGTAGTTTTTGCGTTGCGGCGTACCGATCATGGCCGGGATGCTGCCGATGAATCGAACGGTAGAGCATCGCCTCCTCTTTGTAAATAGGGTTGTATCGTTATCCATAGGATAATTTTCTACGCAAACAACCCGGGGATCACTTTTCCTAAAATTATCCTATGGACAACGTTGAATCCCTATTTACAACCATGAATCGTCCGTCTATGGTTTGACCGACGGCGCTTTCGACCGCAATCACCATTCAGGAGACAACCACCATGACCCACCGCTTCAGCCCCATTTCTCATTTCCGTTCACGCCGCGCCGTATTGGCGCTGGGGGCCGCCATGCTGGCTGGTGCGGCGTTTCCGGCCGCGAGCCAGAGTGCGGCGTGGCCGGCACGGCCCATCCGCCTAGTGGTGGGTTTCGCTCCCGGCGGCGGAACGGACGTGATGGCGCGTGCGATTGCACAGTTGCTGAATGAAGCACTGGGGCAGACAGTGATCGTCGAAAACAAGCCGGGGGCGAGCGGCAACCTGGCGGTCGGCGAAGTCGTGAGGGCGGCGCCGGACGGGTACACGTTTCTGATTGCGCCCACCTCGGTTGAGACGGCCAACCCATATCTGTTCAAGTCGAATCTCGTCCCGTCCCGGGATCTAACGCCCGTCATGGCGATCGGACGCGCCCAGATGTATCTGGTCGCCCGTCCCACGCTTGAGGCCAGGGACGCCAAGCAGTTCATCGCTTTGGCGAAGTCGCAACCGAGCAAGATCACCATCGCGTCGGCCGGTACCGGGACGGCACCGCATCTCGCCGCCGAGCTATTCAACCAGAGCATCGGCACGTCGATCACGCAGGTGCCGTACAAAGGCTCCGCCCCTGCGCTGCAGGATGTGATGGCCGGTCAGACGGACGTCGTATTCGACCCGGGGATTGGCTTCCCCCACATCCGAAGTGGCAAGGTCAAGCTGCTGGCAGTGGCGAGCGAGAGCAGGTCGCCGTTCTTTCCGGACGCACCGTCATACGGGGACCTGGGCATCCGCAATGCGAGTCTTGATGTCTGGTTCGGGGTGTGGTCACCGAATAAGGTCCCGGCCGACATCAGCGAGCGATTTTCTGCGGCGTTAAAGAAGGTGTTGGCCTCGCCAGTGCTCAAGCAACGGTTCGCGCAACTCGGCGCCGAACCGGTGGCACTGGACAAGTTAGCTTTCCGAAACCTGCTGACTGACGAGAGCAGGCGGCTGTCAACGCTGATCAAGGAGCGCGGGATCGTCGTCGAGTAAGCACCTCGGCAGCCTCCCACCTCTGATTGTCCCGGACCCTTGCGGCCCGATTCCATATCAGCTTCCAAACCGGTCATCCGTGGCCGAATGTTCATCGCGGACTACAGCTTCTCCAGGCGGACCGATGTGTATCGGCGTACACGCGCAATGCGGCATTGAACATTTGTTCCGCCGCGATCGGCTACACAAACGGCTATTACCTCGGTACAGACAAGGATCACATGTTTGGGGTGGCGGTCGGCGTCAGGCACAAGTCCTGAGCGCGCCGGGAGACCGGCAAGGAATAGGGGGTGCACGCCCACTACGATGACGGAATGGAGTCATAACTCGGACATCGACCTGGTTCCTGAACACCCGGAGCTTGCGAGGACGTCTGCGAAGGCTCAGGCGTTCTTTGCCCCCTGTCATGGACAACGCTGCGAACTTCGCAGGGGCGCACAAATCCGCATAGGGCGGTCGAGGCGTCGCTTGCGATTCATCGAAGCTTCGACCAGCCCGACATCGTCCGGGCGTGCGCGTTACTGGGGCGTTAGCGACTGAATCCCGATTGGTGCCCCTCATCGGGATAAGGGCATCGACAGGGCCCCTGTTCGCCCCGGCAAGCGCCTAGTCGCCCCCGAGGTTCGCTGCGCCTGCGCCAGCCGGCAGGAGGCGACCCTTCTCCACCATTCCCAATCACGCATCGGAATGGCAGTTCGCAACCGGAAACTAGCCATTCAGTTGTGCCGACATCTGGCGCCAGAAGCGTACTTTGGGCGCATGCGGCTCACATTTCGGTGGCGATCTGCCTGAGCGGGTCAGTCCAGAACTTCAGTATCTCGAGGTCAAGTTTGCCGCGTTGATGTCGTATGGTCTGACTGTCAACGTCCTGCAGGAGGTATTGCCGCTCGATCTTGTGCTGGCAGCCAGCTCGATCCGGCGGCAGGTCACCACGCTCGGTCGCCGGTTGGGAGCGGAACGGGCCGCCGACGCCCGGCAGCAGGCTGAGGTGGCGGCGAACGTCCGCTCGCTCGAGATCCCGGAGCCCAGTCCGGTCCGCGCGGTCGGCATTGTCGGCGGCTACCTTCGGGGGGGCCGGCCACCGGCGCCGCCAGGACGCTGGTTTGAAGTGATCGTCGGGAAGTCCCTGCGGGATCGGGATGGCGGAAATAGTTTTGCCTACGCGCACAAGCTGGAGCGCCGACCGGCCGATCGTATGTGGAACTTCCTGCTACGAGAAGGTGTGCAACCCAGTCAGCCGGTCACCTTCCTGTCGGACGGCGGGGATACCGTACGGTTTGCCCAACTCGGCTTTGGTGACCGCGATGAGTACGTTGTCGATTGGTTCCACATCGCCATGCGGGTACAGAAAATGCGGCTAACCTGTTGTTGAGCGAAATCAAGATGCCTGTCATCCGCGCATCCTAGGATGAATGCGGAAAGCCAGATTTGCGGTGACACCTGTCCCTCGCGGTAAGCTCTAGTGAATTTGGGGCTCATGCGGCTTCTTCAGGGCGGTGGCCAAAGTACGGAGGTATCTCGTGCACTGATACGGTCGATACGCTTAGTGTATTGCTCGCAGCTAGCCCTCACGGGATATGCCTACAGCACCATCCAGTCGGAGGATGCGTGCCATGGTGTCGAAGCGCGTCTCCTTGAGTCTGCGACGGTAAGCGGCGCTCATCTCGGCCAAAGGTAGCTCACCCGAGCCGCAGACCAGATCATTGTTCTGATCCTAGTGCAATGGGTGCCCATGAACGCATAGCGGATGCGCAAACTTGTGGGGGGCAGTGTCACGCGCGCGCTACTGGAGTCGACGACAGTACCAGTGCTGTTGTCGGACTGATTGGCCAGCAGTTGGGGCGTGCTTGGCCGCAGGCTGAACACAATCCAGCAATCCTGAAGGAGATGGCGCATGTACAAGAATATCTCGGTGGCGATCGACGGCAGCCACTGCAGCGATCAGGCCCTGGAAGAGGCGATCGATCTTGCCGGCGCTTGCGGCGCGGAGCTGGAGATTGTTCACGTCATTGACAGTGGATATGAATTGGCAGAGGTGCGGGTAGGCTTGGTCAGGAGGGGGCAGGAACTGCTGACGGCGGCACAGGCGAAGGCCGAAGCCAACAATCTGCACTGCCATGTCGTCCTGGTCGACGACGTCGCGGCGCTCGGTGACATTGCCAATCAGATCCGGCAAGTCGTGGAAGGCAGCCACGCTCGGCTCGTCGTGATCGGCACCCACGGACGTCACGGGGTGACCCGGCTGCTGATGGGCAGTGTAGCTGAAGGGCTTGCACACCAGTGCAAGGTGCCTGTCATGCTTGTGAGGGCACCACAGGAAGCGTGAGCCACGGATGCGGTGCAGTCGGTTCGGCAGGCGACCGGCGAGTCGGCCATCTTGCGAGCCGCGGCGCGGCTGCAGGCGAGCGAGGCGGAAGCTCAGCGCGACCTTCAGCCGGCAGTGGGGAGCAGCGGAGCAGGCACGCATGCAGGGGACGGCAGAGTGGAGGCGCCTGCTGACCAAATTGGAAGCCGCTCTGCGGCGGGCCGGGCGCGCGCAAGCGAACGCGATAGAACCTTGACACTTACCAATTCCGCACGCGCCCCGTATCCGCATGCACGAATTGCTCTTGCGGATAGAATCCCACACCGCCACCGCGCAGCGACAGGGCGGCATCGCGCAGATCCGCCAGCGGCACGCCGGGCAGGCGGATATCGATGGCCTTGCCGTCCATATGCAGGCTATGGGTGGCGACGCCGCCGGCGCCCGTCTTGCGTAGGCGCGCGTTTGTGGCCGGGCTGCGATAGCCTGAGATGACCTGGAAGGGTGCTTCGCAGGATAGTGTCTGCTTCAGGCTGTAGAGCAACGCGAACAGTTGCGGGTCGATCGAACCGACTTCGCCGGAATAGTGATCGCGCAGGAACCGGTTGAGCGCGGCCAGCGCCTCGGGCACGAACTGCTCGCCCACGGCGTAGACGATGGCAATGCGCTCGCCGGTGTGGGTATGGTCGAAGGCGAGGCTGCGGGCAGCCGGCAACGTTGGCAGGGCCGCAAGCGCGGGGTGGGCCGGTAGCGGCAGCAGCATGCCGGCCAGGGCGAGTTCGCCGGTGCGGCGCAGGAAAAGGCGGCGAGGGTCGCTGTGCGGTCCGGTCATCGAACACTCTCCCTTGACTTATTGGCTCAATCTTGCGCGTGTACTAGTCCATGAGGAAGTCCGCAGGTTCGCGGAGCGTTGCCGCAGCGCCTCGTCCAGCACTCGGTCGAGCCCATAGATATCGGAGAAAAAATACACGCGCCCGTCGGCCTTGACGATGACCGTGCCGTACGCGAGCACCACAGGCAGCGGCTGCTGCAAGCGCAGCGTGCTGGATTGCCCTTTGTCCATGGCATCGCGAATGCGCGCTTCAGTCCAGCCTGGCATGTCCTGCAGCACAAAGCTGGCCAGGGCCGCCGGTTCCTCGACCCGGATGCAGCCATGGCTCAGGTCGCGCCGGTCCCGCGTGAACAGCCCGGGCGCGGGCGTGTGATGCAGGTAGATGTTGTCGTTGTTGGGGAAGATGAACTTGATGTCCCCAAGCGCATTCATCGGCCCCGGGCGCTGCCGGATGCGCATCTGCCCGCGCTGGACGGCATCCAGGCTGGCCGCCGACAGCGTGGTCACCGCCTTGCCGTCGGCACCGACGAATTCGAAGCCCTGCCGCTCGAAATAACCGGGGTCGCGCCGCAGCCTGGGCAAGGTCTCCGCACGCGCAATAGAGGGTGGCACGTTCCAGTACGGGCTGAACTCGATGAAACGCATGTCTTCTTTGAAGAGCGGTGTCCGCGTGTCGAGCGCCTTGCCGACGATGACCTTCATCTCCACCTTGACCTGGACGTTACCGTCGTGGACTTCATAGGCGCGCAGCACGAACTCCGGCACGTTGACCACGATCATGCGCGGGCTCTCCAGCAGCGGCGTCCAGCGCAGGCGCTCCAGCGTCAGTTCGATCTGCCGCACGCGGCTGGCGGGCGAGGCATTCAACTGCGCTAGTGTGCTGGCCCCGATAGCGCCATCGGCCTCCAGCCCGTGGCGGGCCTGGAATGCCTTGACACCTTCCACCAGCGCGCCTTCGTAGCGCTCCGGGACGGGCGTGCCCGTGGGCAGGTCGCCCAGCGCGATCAGTCGCTGCGTCAGCACCGGCACGCCAGCGTAGGCCTGGCCATGCGCCAGCTTCTTGCCCGGTAGCGGCGGCAGCGGCGCCTGCCAGGCCGGATCACCTGCCAGCGCC
This sequence comes from Cupriavidus sp. 05T41, assembly GCF_056396525.1. NCBI lineage: Bacteria > Pseudomonadati > Pseudomonadota > Betaproteobacteria > Burkholderiales > Burkholderiaceae > Cupriavidus > Cupriavidus sp. 05T41. The sequence goes on along the minus strand of NZ_JBFTLQ010000024.1, from coordinate 68,581 downwards.
CGGTAACGGGCGAGTGCCTCGCGCAGGGTGCCATACAGGGGAAACGACGGCGCCGCCTGCTGGACGGCCCTCGGCAGGCTGTGCCTGGCGACGGCTGTGCGCAGGTAGGCCGAAGGATCGAACTGCCCATCCGGTGCGGCGGCAAAATTCTCGTGGATCTGACGCGGCTCGACGCGGCCGCCGTGCAGGTCGGACAGGTAGCGCAGCATTGCGCCCGTCAGATCGCCATCAAGCCGCGCCACCGCTTCCGGTGCCAGTGGCGGCCCTTGCGCGGCCTGGTCAAGCGCACGATGCAGGACGTCGGCGTCATAGTCGCGGGGCTCCAGCCCGTCGGCCGCGGCGGCGACCAGGATATCCGCGGCCTGCCGCGCGTCGGCAGTGGGGTGGCCGTGCGAAAACCAGAGCGCGACATCCGTGGCCAGCACTCCCGCATGCCAACTCGAGGCCCATGCGGCCAGCAAGCCCGCCACGATTCTGGGCGTGCCGGCGCGGCGGATCAGCGACACGCCTAGCACCAAGCTGCGCGCCGCCGGCGCGACGCCTATCATCCGCGTTCTGCGCTCATTCAGGGCGCTCGCTGCGGACCATCAGCACAGGCTTGTTGCTCTTGTGCACCACGCCTTCGGAAACGCTGCCCATGATCAGGCGCCGGAAGCCGCGGCGGCCGTGCGTGCCAATTACGATGAGATCCGCACTCCAGCGATCGGCTTCTTCCACGATGGTGGTGGATATCTGCCCGGGGGAAACGGGCTTTTCGAGAATCTTCGTCGTATGCGCGATACCCGCTTCCGACAGGCGCCTGGCGGCGGCTGCCAGCGCATCGCGCCCCACGGCCAGGATGCTCTCCATGAGCTTGTTGGCATCGTAGCTGCCAGTGGAGAAGAAGACATCGCTATCGTCCGCCACGAAGAGCACCTTGACCTCGCTGCCGGTAGCCTTGGCGACGGTGATGGCCTGGCTCAGGGCGAGGTCGGAAGAGTGACTGCCGTCCACCGCGAGCAGTATTCGCTGATACATGGTTCGTGCCTCTTGGCTGGATATAGGGAGGTGTGCGCGCATGGGCGCCGCCGCCATCTGCAGCATAGGGGGCGGGCCAGATGCCGTATTGACCTGCATCAAGACACCGGCAGCAGGCAGGCTAGGCGATGCGCAGTACCGCCGCGCCGGCCAGGCGGCCCGCGCGCAGGTCGGCCAGTGCGGCATTGGCCTGCTCCAGCGGATAGACCGTCGTGGTGGTGCGCAGCGGCGTGGCGCGGGCGATTCGCATCAGTTCCAGCCCGTCGTCGCGCGTGAGGTTGGCCACCGACACGATCGACCGCTCCTCCCATAACAAGCGATAGGGGAAGGCCGGAATATCGCTCATGTGGATGCCACCGCAAACCACGGTGCCGCCCTTGGCGACGGCTTGCAGCGCCATCGGCACCAGCGCACCCACCGGCGCGAAGATCAGCGCGGCATCGAGCGGCTGCGGCGCGGGCTGGTCGCTCGGACCGGTCCAGCAGGCCCCGGTGTCGCGGGCGAGCTGGCAGGCGGCGTCGTCGCCGGGGCGTGTGAAGGCGAAGATCTCGCGCTGCTGGGCTACTGCGATCTGTGCCACCAGGTGGGCGGCCGCGCCAAAACCGTAGATGCCGATAGAACGGACGTCACGGGCGTCTCCCGCCATGCACAGCGTGCGGTAGCCAATCAGGCCCGCGCACAGCAAGGGCGCAGCATGCACGTCGTCGTAGTGCTCCGGGACGGGGAAGCAATAACGGCTGTCGGCCACCACATACTCGGCGTAGCCGCCGTCGCGCGTATAGCCGGTGAACTGCGGCGTATCGCACAGATTTTCGCGATGCGCTGCACAATAGCCGCAGTGCCCGCAGGTCCGACCAAGCCAGGGCACGCCTACCCGGTCTCCGGGGGCGAGGCCCGTCACGCTTGCGCCGCAGGACTCCACCCTGCCAACGATTTCGTGGCCGGGAATCAGCGCCGCCTTAGGGTGCGCGAGTTCGCCGTCGAGAATGTGCAGGTCGGTGCGGCAGACGCCGCAGGTGCTCACGGCAATGCGCACTTCGCCGGGGCCGGGAACCGGCACGGGGACGCGCGCCAAGCGCAGGGCTGGCCCGGTGCCGTCGAAGATCATCGCGCGCATCGTACCTTGCATGTTGCCATCCTCCGCGAACGCCCCCAGAGGCACCCAGCATTCATGCTAGGCGACGCCCGCCGCCGCCGCTTGATTCGCGTCAATGGCGCGCGCCAGGCGGGCGTCCCATACAGTTTCCGATGCCATGATCCGCATCTGCACCGAGCGCGTCCGAGCATACACGCTAGATGCATCCAAGGGCGGCGCGCAGGCGTGTGCGTGCCGGCCATCCGCCGATTTCGCTGATGCTGGAGGTGCATGAAGTACAGCAAGATACTGTTTGCGGTGGACGGCAGCGCTTTGGCCAATCGGGCGCTGGCGGAGGCGCCTCGCCCGGCGACTGCGATAGGCTCCGAGCAGGTGGCGCACGTGATCGATAACAGCTATCTCAGGTATGAGGTGGACTATGTCGACCTGACAGACCTGCGCGCCAGCCTGCTCGAGGGTGGACAGATCCTGCTGGACGAAGCCAAGGCCAAGGCTACGGTCCAGAAGGCGGCATGCAACGCGCCGTTGGCAGAAGGGAGCGCCGGCGCAAGGTCGGCGTAAGCCGAAGTAAGCAAGGGGCATCGGCTTGACCTGAGTCAATAGCCCTATCCAGGCGTTTCCTAGACTGGATACAGGCCTCCCAACCGCGCAGAAATGTCATGGATTACGCCAGCATCATGGTCCATCTGGACACCAGTCCACGAGCGCTGGACCGGCTTGAAATCGCTGCCCGGCTCGCCGTCGCCCGCCATGCACGGCTGATCGGGCTGTTTGCCGGCTTTATGCCTGATGCTGCCTGGTTTTACTTGATGCAGGGGGCTGCGACCTATATCGACGAGGACCGCCAGCGGCGCAGCGATGCACGCGAGGCAGTGCGCCGCCGCTTCGAGGCCGCAACGCAGGACCTTGGGGTGGAAATCGAGTGGCGCGCAGTGGAGGGCGATCCATTGATGATGGCACTGCGCGAGGTGCGCGAGGCCGACCTTGTCGTTGCCGGGCAATACGATCCGGCCGCCCCGGACAGCTTTGTCGCGACCCAGTTCCTGGAAAGCATCATCCTCGATGGGGGGAGGCCGGTCCTTGTCATTCCATTCGCCGGCCGGTTCGCCGTGCCCGGCGCACGTGCCATGGTGGCGTGGGACGGCGGGCGCGAGGCCGCTCGCGCCTTGCATGACGCCATGCCCCTGATCGCCGGTGGCCAGGCCAAGGTGCTTTGTGCGCAAGGCGCGCGCGCGCGGCCCGATGCGAGCCCGCCGAGCCATGCTGTTGCTGCGCTGGCAAGCCATGGCGTCCACGCAGACATCGAACACTGCCAGGAAGGATCGGACATCGCCATCGGCGAGACCTTGCTCTCGCGCGGGGCGGATTTCGGCGCCGATCTGGTGGTGATGGGCGCCTACGGGCGCGGCCGCCTGCGCGAGCTGGTACTGGGCGGTGTCACCGCGGCTTTGCTGGACACCATGACGGTGCCGGTACTGATGTCGCATTAACTGCCGGCACTGCGTCGCCACGATACACAAGCGCACCGGAGAACACGATGAAGAGCGATGCGAAACTCAGGCAGGACGGCCGCGAGGAACTGGAGTGGGTCCCCCAGATTTGTGCCGCGGGCATCGCTGCCCAGGTCAGCGACGACGCCAGCAAGGTCATGTTGTCCGGCACGCTGCGCAACTGGGCCGAGATCCGAGCCGCCCGCGAGACGGCATGGTCCGCACCGCGCGTGACTCAGCTGGTGGCCCGCATGATGGTGGGGCCATGACGCGCACATTGCCGCCTGCCGCCAAGCAGCGGCGCCTGGCATGCCAGGCGCTCGCCGGAGTTGCCGTGCTGTGCTGCACCGCAGGCCTGCCTGCGGCCGCGTGGGCTGGTGCCGCCGACAAGGTCGTGCTGGATGCCGACGAACTCGATGCACTCTGCGAAGCCGTGCTGGCGCGCTTGTACGCACGCAATCCTGGCGCGCGGGCCTTGGCGGGCAAGTCCAGCGGTGTGCTGGTCTTTCCCGATGTGCTGGCCGGTGGCGCAGTGGCAGGCGTGGAGCAGGGTGACGGCATGATGCGCGGCGTGGGCGGAGACAAGGCCTATTACCGGCTCATAGGCGCATCGCTCGGGGTGCAGGCGGGCATGGGATCCAAGGCGGTCGTGCTGGTGTTCCTGACCGAGCAGGCGCTTGAGCGCTTTCGCGCCAGCCAGGGCTGGACCGTGGGTGTGGACGGATCGGTATCGATCCTGAGCCTGGGCATCGGGGCCAGCATAGACAGTAATACCGTGCGGGGTGACATTGTGGGCTTCGTGCTGACCAACAGCGGCATCATGATCAACCTGTCGCTCGTCGGCACGCGGATAACGCGGATCGAGAGCTGAGGAGCCATCGATGGAAAAGATCCTGATCGTTTATTACTCACGCACCGGGACGTCGCGCCAAGCCGCGGAAGAACTGGCTGCGCACACCGGCTGGCCGATCGCGGAAGTCGGCGACCAGGTCAGCCGCGCCGGCTTGCTGGGCGATGCCCGCTGTGTACTGGACGTCCTGTTGCAGCGGCATGTAGGTTACCGCTACGCTGGCCCTTCACTGGACGAGTACCAACAGATTGTCATCGTCGCGCCTGTCTGGGTTGGCCACTTGGCCGCGCCTATGCGCAGCTTCCTGCGTGACAGGCTGCCACTGACCTGTAAGACGTCGGTGGTCTGCGTGATGGCCCGGCAAGGTGGGTTCAATGCGGCAGAGGAAGTTGCCCGCCTGGCCTCGGAGGCGCCGTCACCGGTCATTGCGCTGCGCCAGAGCAATGTGGCCAGCGGGGCAGCGCTGCAGGCGCTGCGTGCCTTCGCGGCACAGGTGGAGGCAGCAAGCGCACGGGCCGACACCGCGCAACGGCCTGCCTGGCTATCGCCCAAGGAAGCCTGACCTGGCAAATCTTACGTCGATGGCACAGCTTGATCCGCATCAGCCAGTTGATCTGGCGTCGCCAATACGCACTACATGGCGCCATTCATCGCTGCCCAACGGCTCCTGCACGCGCCGCTGCCACTCCAGCACCTGAAGGTCGGCGTCGGACGGGTCCCCACCCTGGCGCGCGCGCGCGGCGATGCGTTCGCGCAGGGTAGCCAGGTCGGCACTACAGTCGACGATGGAGAACGCCACGCCCCGGCGCGTGGCCAGCGACGCAAACCGTAGCCGGTGCTCGCGTGCAAGGAAGGTCGCGTCGGCGATCATGGGGAAGCCAGCGGCACTGCCAAGCCGGCAGATTGCTAGTAGTCGCCCGTAGACGCGGGCGGTGTGTTCAGCCGTGTAAAGATCGCCTTGTGAAGCGACTTGCCTATGTGGAAGACGTTTGCGCTCAACGTCCGCGCGCACGCGCACCATGGCTGCGGCCACCGCGATCTGCTGGGCAACGGTGCTCTTGCCGCTGCCCGATAGGCCATGCATGATGGCGATCGCGCCCGGAGGCCGCGTCAGGGTAACGCTGGCCAGCGCAAGCAAATCGACGCAGCGCATCTGCATCGTCGCCATTTCCGCGGCGTTGCTCAACCCCGCCACGCTGCGCTGGTGCTCCCGCTCAAGCAGCACGCGGGCGCGCACCACGGCGCGCAGGGCCGTGTAGAACGGCAATAAAGCCAGGCCGGCATAGTCGCCGGTACACTCCAGGTAGGTATTGATCAGGCGATAGGCAAGATCTTGCCTGCCGGCATGCAGCAGGTCCATGAAGAGAAAAGCGATATCGCTGATCGTGTCGATCCAGCGCAGCCCTGCATCGAATTCGAGGCAGTCGAAAGGCGTAGGGACACCGTCGATCAAGGCGATATTGCCGAGATGCAAGTCGCCATGGCACTCCCTGATATGACCACTCTCCAGCCGCTTCTCAAAGGCGGGGTGCAGCGAAGCGGCCCGCTCGCGCAGCAGCGCCGCCAGGTGTGATGTTGCATCGGTGGCCGAGGCGAGCATGGCAACGCGCGCGATGGCCTGCTCCGCCACCGCCACGATCCGTCCTGGCGTGCCGTGCCCGCTGCTGGCCACTGCTACGGGCGCAGCCAGATGGATCGCGGCAAGCCGATGGGCCAGCGTCTCGATATGCGATGCGGTCAACCGGTCCGACTCTGCCATGCGGCAGAACAGATCTCGCTGACGGAAGCGGTGCATCTTCACCACATACTCCAGCGCTTCGCCAGTGCCTCCTACCCGGACATCCCGCTGGCCAGGGCCCGCCACAATCGGTACCAGGCCGAGGTAGAGCGCCGCCGCCATCCTGCGATTCAACTCCAGTTCGGCTTCGCAATCCGCTTTGCGTGCAGCCAGAGTGGAGAGGTCGACGAAATCCAGGCGCACCGGCTTGCGCACTTTGTAGGCAAAGGCGCCGGCCAGGAACACTTGCGAGATGTGCGTCTCGATGACGCTGACTTTGCCCACGGGATGTGGGTAGGCCGTGGGGCGCATCAACGCTTGCGTGAGTACCGCCGGTTCCATGCCGGGCCCTCCCAGGTGCCTGCCTCCCCGATCGGGCCAGGTCATATGCCCATGCTATGCACGTGGCCGGAATTCGGATTGACGCGGATCAAGTTGGCCGGCGGCGACCCGCCTATATTGAAGCTTGAAGCGGAATGAGGGTTCGGCGCGCGACGCCGCGGACACTTGTTGTCGGGGGTCCATGCGCCTGCGACGGGAGAGAGGCGATGAGGAGGTCCGAAGAAGGTCGGGGTGGCGGCTCCACGCGTTCGCGTGGCCTTGCGGCTTGCCTTGCCGCCATGCTTTGCGCCGGCTGTGCGTCGGAACCGAACTGGCTTCGCCCGCCCAAGCCAAGGGCGGAGGCCACCGTTCGTGGCGATCCCGGCGTTGCCCGCAATGGCGCCGGGGGCGACAAGATCCGGATCACGACACCTGACTTGGCGCAAGCCGCTTGCCCGCTCTCATCGGCTCATTGAGAGGATCCACCTTTCCGTGCCCGGGAGCCTGCGATGTCCAATTTGACCAAAGAGCAGATATCCAGCCTGGTCACTGTGCTGGACAGCAGAGAGCAGAGAATCCGCGGCCAGATGGACGCCGCTGCCGTTTCCCGCACTGTGTCCGCCGAGCGAGAACCGAGCGACGACTCTGATCTCGCCAAGCATGGCACTTCCATGGCGGCGTCGGCGGTGTCGGCGGGAGAGCATGCGCACGTCTTGGGCCGCGGCAGGCCCGCCGCCGCGCATATGGCCGCCAATACCCGCTCGCTGACGGCAATGCAAGTGCTACTCAAGCGCACCATGCAAGTCCCACTGCAGGCCCCTAGATCCGGTCCAGTGCGTCAAGATCCATCAGGGTCACGCGTTTTCCCTTGACATCGATGAGGCCGTCGCGCTGGAAGCGCGACAAGGTGCGGCTGACGGTCTCGAGCTTCATGCCCAGGTAGCTGCCGATCTCTTCGCGCGTCATGCGCAGCGTGAGTTCGCGGCGGGAGTAGCCGCGCACCTGCTGGCGGTCCGAGATATTGAGCAGGAATGCCGCCACGCGCTGCTCCGCGGACAGGCTGGCGAGCAGGAGCATGACGCCCGATTCGCGCACGATTTCGCTGCTTAGCATCCGGTGCACATGCTGTTGCAGCGAACGCATTTCGCGGCAGAGTGCTTCGAGCAGATGGAAGGGAATCACGCATACCGCGCTGTCTTCCAGGGCGATGGCATCGCAGGCGTGCCGCTCGGTGCAGATGCCGTCGAGCCCGAGCGTCTCGCCGGTGAGGAAGAAGCCGCTCACCTGCTCGCATCCGTTCTGGTGGGACACCACCGTCTTGAATGATCCGGAACGCAGGGCATAGATGCTCTGGAACGCGTCGCCGGCACGGTAGAGCGCTTCGCCGCGCCGCACCATGCGCCAGTTATGGATCACGGTATCCAGCCTAGTGCGATCCGCGTCGTTCAGGTTGCCACCCATGCAGATGGCGCGCATTGCGCAGCTGGAGCAATTTGCCTTGCGGGTCACACCTGCTGGCGGCGCGGTGTCCCTGTACATGGACAGGGACTCAAGGACTTCAGCACCGATGGGGGCGACAGGCATTGCCGCCGGTGTTGCCCGCTGCAGATACTCTGACATGGTTGCTTCCTTTGTCTCCTGGGCCCAGCCGGTCCGACTGGCCGCTGTTGTGGTTCGCCCTCGCTGCCGGCACCAAGCGCGGCGCTAGAGCCCCGCGCTGGCTATGCCGCTGTGGACTCCTGGACCGTACCCGTCGCCGCGCTCTTGTCCGCTGCCAGGCGGAGCAGGGCGCGGCGCAGCGCGTCGCACTCCGTGGTCTTGTCGAAAAAGAGCGATGCACCGGCCTGCAGGTAGGCACTACGCATCGGCGGCACCGAGCAGTTGCTAAGTACGACCACCGTTACGTGGCGACGCATCCGCTTCAGGTCCTGCAGCACGTTCAGCCAGGATCTTTCGTGCCGGTTCAGGCTGAGAATGACGACATCGGGCAGAAGGATCTGTGCTGCCAGCAGGGCCGCGCACGCATCCCGGGCCAATGCGAGCAGTTCCAACTCTTTGATCGATCTCAACATCCTGGTCTGCCGCGCGCCGATCAGGGTAGAGTCCTCGAGCAGCAGTACAGTCAGGAGGTCGGGGCGGGCCGGGTGGTTCATGCTTCCGAGTATGGTTAATGGCGGGGCCTCTCGAAAGAAGGGGCGGCTGAGAGTGTCGTCGGGAAAGAGAGCCTCCTTGTCAGGAAAGCCTGACAAGGGTCATCGGCTATCCGGCTGATGGCGCCAGATGCTTCCGTCTCGCAAAATTACAGGCGCATCACAATTTGCGTGTGCATTTTGCGCGGATAGCCTACCTTAACAGGAGAGTCTCCGGCGGCCCCCGGCAGGACTTGCCGAGGATCCAGAAGCACTCCGTGACCAGCCATGGCGATCAAAGAGCCTCCTTCACCGAATCTGCCTTCTGCGGCGAAGACATCGCTTCATGCCAAGCTTGGCGAACTGGCGGTGGGCGGCACCGTGCTCTTGCTGTTGATGTCGCTGGCGCTGTGTTTTATCACCGCGCTTGCCCCACGGCCTGGGGGCCTGGCCGCGCCGATGCTCGGCGCCTGGGGACTGGCCGTGGCCGTGATGCTGTCCCTGCTGCTGGTGCGCTTGCGGCGGCTGCAGCGTGACGCAGAAGAGAACCTGGCGCGTACCCAGGGCAGCGAAGCCCGGCTGGCAGGGATCATCCGCTCGTCAATGGAAGCGATCATCACGGTGGACGAAGGCCAGCGAATCGTGTTGTTCAACCCCATGGCGGAGCATTTGTTTGGCTATGCCGCCGCGGACATGATGGGCCGCCCTCTGGCGGACCTGATTCCGGCGCGTTTCCGCTTGGCCCATGAGACGCACGTGCGCCGGTTCGGCGTCACTGGGGTCACGGACCGGCAGATGGGCCAGCAGCGGGTACTGCATGCGCTGCGGCAGGACGGCACGGAGTTTCCCATCGAAGCTTCCATTTCCCAGATGCAGGAGGGCGGCGGCAAGCTGTTTACCGTTATCCTGCGGGACACGACGGAGCGGGTGCGGGCGGAGACGGCCTTGCGGCAGTCGCGGGAGGAGCTTCAGCAACTGTCCGACCGGGTCGAGGCTTCGCGGGAAGAGGAACGTCGCCGTATCGCCCGCGAATTGCACGACGACCTCGGCCAGCGCCTGAGCGCGCTGAAAATGGACCTTGCTCTTCTCGCCAGCGACCTCAAGGACGCTGGAACCGCGCCCGGCTTACTGGACCAAGCTGCAGCCATGCACCTTGTCATTGACGAAACCGTGGCTTCGGTGCGGCGCATCGCCGCGGACCTACGCCCGGCCTTGCTGGACGAGCTTGGCCTGATTCCCGCGATCGAATGGCTGGCGAAGGAATTCTCCGCACGCTACGGCATCACTGTCATCACCCATGCCGCCGAGGAGGAAGACGTCGGCGAGCAGGCGGCCATCGCGGTGTTCCGTATCGTGCAGGAGGCGCTCAGCAATGTCGTGCAGCATGCTCAGGCCGACCGTGTCGATATCGAGCTGGTTCGCCAGGAGGAACATTACGAGCTGACAGTGCGGGACAACGGCCGCGGCAATCTCCCCAGGCAACCTGCCGGTGGCGAGCGGGTATCGCTTGGGCTGGTCGGGATCCGGGAGCGCGCACGGCTGCTTCGCGGCACCGTGGCGACCAGGCAAGCGCCTGGCGAAGGCTTCTGCCTGACCGTGTGTTTCCCATTGACCACGACTGCGAGCGCGGAGGCAAGTCCATGATTCCCGTGATGATCGCCGACGATCACGCCGTGGTGCGCGACGGGCTGCGCCATATCCTGAGCCGCGCGGGCGGCTTCGATGTGGTGGGCGAGGCGGTGGATGGCACCGCCGTGCTCCAGATGGCGCGCGAGTGCAAGCCCCGCGTGCTCTTGCTGGACCTCTCCATGCCGGGGCGCAGCGGGCTGGAGCTGATCAAGCAGTTGCGCGTCGAGCAGCCCGCACTGCGTATCCTGGTACTGACTATGCATGCCGAGGAGCAGTACGTGGTGCGTGCGTTCCGGGCTGGGGCGGCGGGCTACCTGACCAAGGAAAGCGCCGCCACGGAACTGGTCAGCGCCATCAGCAAGGTCGCTGCGGGCGGCACCTACGTCAGCCCGGCAATGGCCGAGAAGCTGGCCAACAGCCTGCAGGACGAACATCTCGAGGATCCCCACCTACACTTGTCGGACCGCGAGATGGAGGTCTATCGACGCCTGGTGCTGGGCGAGCCGTTGACTGAGATCGCCGCCGGCCTGTGCGTGAGCGCCAAGACAGTGAGCACCTACAAGATGCGGCTGATGGAAAAGCTGCAGGTGCCCAGCGAGGCGGCGCTGGTGCGCTATGCGATCCGCCATCGCCTGTTCGGCGAAGGCGACCTCTAGACCAGCCCTGGCCCCCGACGACGTCTCGCTGTCCGTCGACGCCGCGCTTGATCTGAGACAAGGCGCGTCAAGCATGCTGTGCCACCATGAAGTGGAGGTCCGCGCCTCATGCGGACCCGTCACTCCAAGGAGGCGACAAATGAGCAATCTGAGGATCTACGATCCGCTGTCGATCGAACCGGTTGGCGACATGCTGCAAGGCATGTTGCGCGCGTTTCGCGGCAACTACGAAGGGGGCTTCGCATTCAAGGTCGATGTGACCGAGACCGACAAGGCCTACAACCTGGTCGCGGAGATCCCCGGCGCCAGGAAGGAAGATATCGAAGTGTCCGTCGATCGCGGCACGGTGATGATTTCGGCCAAGGTGGAGAAGTCTTCCGAGCAGAAGGAAGGCGAGCGGGTGATCCGGCGCGAGCGCTACAGTGGCTCGATGCAACGGGTCTTTACGCTGGACAGTTCCGTGGACGAGGGCAAGGTGGATGCCAGCTACGAGAACGGCGTCCTTCGCGTGGTACTGCCCAAGAAGGAAGCCTCGCCGCAGCAGCGCGTGACGATCCGCTGACCCGGTGTTTTCCGGGTCCGCCCACGGGCGTGCTGGCCAATACAGCCAATACACGGAGCACATCATGGACTACCGAACCGTGCTGGTCGCGCTCGGAGCGGATCCCGATTGCGCATCGCGCGTCAGGATGGCCGCCGACCTGGCAGCCTCTTTTGGCGCGCATATCAATGGCGTCAGCGCCACCGGCCTGCGCATGGACCCGATCCGGGGTGTTGGCGATGACGCTGTGCGGTATATGGCGGCGTCCCGCCACAGGCTGCTGTCGCAGACAGCACGGCAGGGCGAAATCCTGAGCGAAGTCATGGCAGCGCATGCGCCGGGCGTGCCTTTTTCGCACCGCGTGGTGGAAGAGGAGACCGGCTGGGTCCTGGCGCGGGAGGCCCGCGTGGCCGACCTGGCAGTGATGGCGCGACCTGTGGCAACGCAGGAAGTGGCATCCCTGGGCGCCGGGGAGGCCGAGTACGTGCTGCTCAATGCCGGTCGCCCGGTGTTGCTGGTGCCGCCGGAGTATCGGCGGCTGCATGGCGGGCACGTGGCAATCGCATGGGACGGGCAGCGTGAGGCGGCCAGGGCCGTGGCCGATGCCATGCCTCTGCTGCTGCGCGCCAGCCACGTCACCATCGTCGGAGTCTGGGACGATCGCGGCGAACCGCAGGCAGACTCGGAGCCGGTGGCTGGTTTGCGGCATTACCTGCAGCGCCACGGCATCGTGGCCGGCGTGCGCAACGAGCAGAAAGCGTGGCCGGTCGGCTCCACCCTCCTTGACGTGGTTAGGACACTGGGGGCCGACATGCTGGTGGCCGGGGGGTACGGGCACTCGCGCATGCGCGAACTGATCATGGGCGGCACCACGCGCACGCTGATGCACCATGCGCCGGTGCCACTGCTGTTGTCGCACTGACGGAGCGCCCCATGCAGTTGCAATTTCTCGGCGCGACAGATACGGTCACGGGATCCAAATATGTGCTCGACACTGGACGCAGCCGTGTGATGGTGGACTGCGGGCTGTTCCAGGGCTACAAGGCGCTGCGCCTGCGCAACTGGGACCGCTTGCCGGTCGATCCGTCCAGGCTCGACGCGGTGGTGCTGACGCACGCGCATATCGATCATAGCGGATACCTGCCATTGCTGGTTCGCAACGGCTTTCGGGGACGGGTGTTCTGCACCATGGGCACCGCGCAGCTGTGCCAGATCCTGCTGCCAGACAGCGCGCACCTGGCGGAGGAGGATGCGCAATACGCCAACCGCAAGGGCTTCTCGCGGCATCAGCCGGCGTTGCCGCTCTACGACGGCGCGGACGCCGTGCGCGCCTTGCGCCGGCTCGATCCGCTCCACTACGACACGCGGGTAAGGGTGACGCCCGACGTGGAGGTGGAGTTTCATCGCGCCGGACACATCATTGGCTCGGCCATCGTGACGCTGCACGTGGACGGCAAGCGGATCGTTTTCTCCGGCGACCTGGGGCGGCAGCAGGACATCGTGATGCGCGCACCTGAGATCGTCCGCGAAGCGGATCACCTGCTGGTGGAATCCACCTATGGCGACCGCGCCCATTCCGCAGACGATCCGCTCGACAGGCTGGGTGAAATCGTCAGCCGCACCATCGGCCGCGGCGGCAGCGTGGTGATTCCTGCGTTTGCCGTCGGGCGCACCCAGGCGCTGCTGTACTGCCTCTACAAGCTGCGCCAGCAAAATCGCATTCCGCACGTGCCGGTCTACCTCAACAGCCCGATGGCCATCGACGCCACCACGGTCTTTGCCTTGCACCCCGACGAACTTTGGATCGACCGCGCCGCCTGCACGGCAGCGTGCAACCTGGCCATCCTGGTGCAGAGCATGCAGCAGTCCGTCTGGCTGAACCATGACCGCGCGCCCAAGATCATCCTGGCCGGCAGCGGCATGGCAACCGGCGGCCGGGTGGTGCATCACCTGGAGACATATGGCCAGGACGCGCGCAACACGATATTGCTGTCCGGCTTCCAGGCCGCCGGTACCCGCGGCGCAATGCTAGCCTCGGGCATGCGCGATCTGCGGATCCACGGCAAGCGGGTTGCCATCCAGGCTTCGGTGGAGCAAATCACCTCGCTTTCGGCGCATGCGGACGCCAACGAACTGATGACATGGCTTGGCGGCTTCGGTGGCCCGCCACGGCAGACCTTCGTGGTGCACGGCGAGCCAGCTGCGAGCGACGCCCTGCGGCAGCGGATCGAGCGGGAGCTGCGCTGGCCGGTCACGATGCCGGAGTATCTTCGTTCATATTCGCTGGACTAGCCAACGGAGGAACGGGAATGATGAAAAATGGCTCGCAAGACTGTGTCACACCACGACACTTGCAACTGTTAGGTGCGATCGTCCAGTGGGGGTTCCGTCGCGCCCCGCGATCAGCGAAAGATCGCCAGGGCGCATGACACCTAGGGGAAACCTAATTTGAACAGGAGAACCCGATGATCAGCATGAAGGCAGCGGTCTTTATCGAGCCCGGACGGATTGTCCTGCAAGACAAGCCAGTGCCGGATATCGGCGCGACTGACGCGCTGGTCCGTATCACTACCACCACCATCTGCGGTACGGACATTCATATCCTGAAAGGTGAGTATCCGGTCAAGCCCGGCCTGACCATCGGGCACGAGCCCGTGGGCGTGATCGAAAAACTCGGCAGGGAAGTCCAGGGATACCGGGAAGGGCAGCGCGTGATTGCCGGGGCGATCTGCCCCAGCTTCCATTCCTATGCTTGCCAGGACGGGCTACCTTCACAAGACGGCCAGTCGCACGGACATGGCTACAAGCCGGCCGGTGGCTGGCGCTTCGGCAATACCATCGACGGTACGCAGGCGGAGTACGTGCTTGTGCCCGATGCGCAGGCGAACCTTGCTCCCGTCCCCGACGGCCTGAGCGACGAGCAGGTGTTGATGTGTCCGGACATCATGTCCACCGGTTTTGCCGGCGCCGAGAATGCGGGCATCAAGATCGGCGATATGGTTGCGGTGTTCGCGCAGGGGCCGATCGGCCTGTGCGCGACGGCGGGCGCGCGGTTGCGCGGCGCGGCCCTGATCATCGCGGTAGACGGCATCGACACGCGACTGCGCATGGCCAAGGAGATGGGTGCGGATATAACGATCAATTTCCATCAGGTCGATGTGGTCGACGAGATCCTGAAACTGACCGGTGGCCGGGGCGTCGATGCGGCCATCGAGGCGCTGGGCACGCAAGGGACCTTCGAGACCGCGTTGCGTGTGCTCAAGCCGGGAGGCACGCTGTCAAGCCTGGGCGTCTATTCAAGCGACCTGCGCATCCCACTTGACGCTTTCCATGGCGGCCTTGGCGATAATCGCATCCTGACGGCGCTGTGCCCCGGTGGCAAGGAGCGGATGCGCCGCCTGATGCAGGTCATTCAGAGCGACAGGTTGAATCTCGGGCCGCTCGTCACGCATCGGTTCAAGCTTGATCAGATCGAATTGGCGTACGAGTTGTTCGCCAACCAGCGCGATGGCGTGCTGAAGGTAGCCATCACGCCTTGAACACTGCCACACGCCGCGGTTGCGGTGCGCGCGGGCTCGCATGGCAACGGTCTGCTTGCAGCGCGGCCACTTCGTCCGGCCGCCCCGGCCTGCCGACCGGGATCTGAGGCATGATCCTGGTCTGGAGAATGTCGGCAGGGATGTCCGTGACCATGTGCCTGGCAAGGTAGCCTGGCGCTAGCGGTCTAGCCAGGTTTGCACGTGGTCATTGCCCGGCGAATGAGTGGCTGCCACGTGCTATCCGGCGTCGCTCAGGCGGATCGAAATGGCTTCACCCAGTCCACCCGCCGCCGGTCACCGGCGCGATCCGCCATGAAGGTAGGCTGGCCGGCGCCTCGCCTGCGTGCTCAACTGGCATGGGCGGGCCTCTTTCGCGAACTGGCTGCGGCGCCACCTCCTACTTCGGCGCCGGTGCCGTTCAACGCGGGATTCCACGCCGTGGCTTGTCTGAATTTCTCGAATATTTCCTGCACCGGCGCCACCATCGAAGCGGTATTCCCCGCCTGCTGCAAGCTCATCGCCTGGCATCGCTGCCAGGACTCGCCGATCTCGCGCATCTGTTCGACGATGGCGGTCTGGTTGTGGATGGCTAGACTCATCCACGCTTGCATCAGGTGCGCGCAATGCTCGGCTTCGGTGCGCAGGAAAGTGACTGGCAGCGCGGCGAGCGCGGCGATGTTGTTTGCATTGGCAAGTTGCGCACCCACTTCGCGCGTTGTCTTGATGTCCTTGCGGATGGCTTCCAACTGGAATTCAAGGAAACGCTGGCGGCTCTCCTGCAACAGGGTCAGCGCACGCAGGCCCGCCTCGCAATTGGCGCTGAAGTATGCGAGTGGGACGTCAGTCTGGTCCGTCATGGTCTCTCTCCGTGATTGGCGCGCATACCCTGTGCCGCTGCAACGCCATGCTTATTCCCACGCGGGAAGAGCCCCGGATTGGCATTGCTGGAAAGGACGAGTGCAGGGCATGCATGTCAGGCAACTCGTCTGCGAGATGCTTCTGAAGCGTGGCGGCCGCGCTCGTTGATCCACATCGAGCGTTGGGCCTTCCATGGCGTGTCGCCAGTGGGAATGGCGGCGACTCCTGGCCGTTGCCGCGGGCGTCGGCCGGATCAGCCGGGCTTTCCGCCCGAGGCCGGGCAGGTCCTGACGCCGAGCAGGCTGTAGAGAGGACAGATGCGGACGAGCCCCGTCAGGACCGGAATCACGCCGATCCATCCCCACACACCGATCGTGCCGGTGACGGCAAGGCCGATCAAGGCCAGGCCGACGACGATCCTGAGAGTGCGGTCAACCGTACCGATATTGGTTTGCACAGCGTCCTCCTTTCGATAGCCCGTTAAATACAGGTGCGGCGTCGCCGGGTTCGTTTCGCAATTCGGCGGCTGCACGAGCCCAATATATCCAGCTGGCTACCGGTGGCGTTGATCTATGGCAACTTTGATGCGTACCAGCGCTGGAGTGCCTGCCGCGCCGTTAAACGGCTCCCGTGTCAGCGGCCGCGTCGCGGGCACTTCGACTCGCAATAGACCCAGTCGCCTTCCATCTCATTGACGCGCAGGCGAACAGGCGACGACACGCTTGCCAGCCATGATGGTTTTGGTCCGTGTCAATCTGACTGCGGGCGCCGATTGTTCCAGTATTGTCGGTGACGCCGCGCGCGGCTTGATCCAGCGCAATGCGGCGCGAGGTGGAACGAGTCGTCGACCATTCTTTTGCCCTCATGTGCGGCGGCGTTGGCAATCAGGCGTCGCCCAACGCCTGATACAGCTCGTCCTCCTGCGCGAAATGCAGACGCAGAATCGCATTCAGCTCATACAACAGGTGCCGGACCTCCTGCGCGCTTTCCAGGTCGAGGCCGTCCGCCGCCTGGTCGGCGGCGATGCGCTCTAGCATGCCCACCAGATGGAATATCTCGCGATGCCCGCCGCTCAGGGCGGCCAGCGGGTCCTTGCCGCCAAGCCGTTGCGCCAGCTCCGGATACAGATTGGCGTCGTCGCGGAGCTCATGCGCGAGCAATTGCTGGCGCAATGCCTGATTGAGTTGCGCGAGTTCCACGGCCGCGACTCTCCCAGGGAGGCCGGCTACGCGATCCGCCATCGATCTCACTTGGCCGAGCACCTGTCTCAGTTCGCTGTGTTCGGCCTTCAGTTTCGTGGCTTCGGCCGGCGTGATTTGCGCGGGCCGCCAGTCCGGCCCTGGCTTGCGTGCCCGCAGTGCATTCAGGATCACCGCGACATCGATCAGTTCCTGCAGCAGCGCACCTGCCAGCGGCGGCAAGTAGCCGAACGCGGCTACTATCATCGCCGCCAGGGATAGCGCCATGCCCGCCACGACGCTCTGCACGGCGATACGGCGCGCGCGGCGGGCGATCTGGATCGCCTCAGCCAGTCGGTCCAGGCGGTCCACCAGCAGTACGACGTCTGCTGCCTGCGCCGACGCAGCGGCGCCCGCCGCGCCCATCGCCACCCCGACATCGGCAGCCGCCAGCGCGGGCGCGTCGTTGACGCCATCGCCGACCATGATGACCGTATCGTGGCGCTGCGCCTCGCGGATTGCCGAGAGCTTCTGCGCTGGCGTCTGCTGGGCGCGCACTTCCGTCACGCCAAGCATCGCACTGGTCATCTGCGCCACGTCGTCGCGATCTCCGGTCACCATGACCATGCGCCAGATTCCGGCCTGCCTGAGCAACCGCAACGCACGGGGCGTGTCGAGCCGGATCTGGTCCTCGAGCTGCAGCGCGCCGCCCATGGCGCCATCGATGCCAAGAAAGACGGCCGACGTGCCCTCATAGCTCATTCGCCGCAACAGCGCCGTGCTCCATGGCTTGGGCGCGGTTGTCTTAGCCACATGGGCCAAGGAGCCCATGGTGACAACGTGTCCGTCGACGATGCCTCTCAGGCCGGCGCCTGGCTCCTCGCAGACCTGCGCTGGCAACGCCAGCGCCAGGCCGCGCTCGCGTGCCGCGGCCACCAGCGCGCGGGAACTCACATGCACCGATGCCTGTGCCAGCGAGGCCGCCAGGCGCAGCACGTCGTCTGGCGCGTGTCCCGGCGCTGCCTCGATTGCCGAAACGTGGGCATGGCCGGCAGTCAGCGTGCCCGTCTTGTCGAAGAACAGCACGCGGCTCTGCGCCAGCCTTTCGAGTGCGGCGCCGCTTTTGACCAGGATGCCCCGGCTGGAACTACGCGACATGCCACAGACGATGGCCACGGGCACCGCCAGGATCAGTGGGCAGGGCGTCGCTACGACCAGCACCGCAAGCGCCCGCCGTGCATCGCCGGTAATGAACCAGGCCACACCAGCCACCACCAGTGCAAGGGGCACCAGCAGCAGGGCGTAGCGGTCGGCCATACGCATCGACGGGCTGCGGCTTTGCTGTGCTTCCATCACGAGGCGGACAATGCCAGAGTAGGTACTTTGTGCCGCCGTGGCGCCGGCAAGCATCTCGAACGGCGCTCCGGCGTTGACCACGCCGCTATGCAGCGGCTCGCCCGGCGCGCGACGCTGCGGCATCGCCTCGCCGGTCAGGGTGGATTCGTCCAGGTCAGCGGCCTCGATCAGCGTCCCGTCGACGGGTACCACTTCGCCGGCGCGTACGAGCAGGCGGTCGCCCGGATGCACGAGGTCCAGCGGCACCAGCCGCCATTCGCCCTCTTCGTAGCGGCTTGCCTCGCGCGGGGCGTGGCGCAACAGGGCGCTCATCTCGCTTGAGGCGCGCGCTTCCGCGTAGCTCTCTAGTGCGCGTCCGCTCGCCAGCATCAGGGCAATCACGGCCGCGGCGAAGCGCTCGCCAAGCCACCATGCGAAGCCGATGGCCAGCAGCGCCAGGACATCGACCCCAGCTTTGCGGCGCCATGCCGCCAGGACTGTGCCGGCACTCAGGGCGACCAACACCGGCAGGATGCCGATCAGCCACACGGTGCGGGCGAGCGCGGCCGATCCGAACCAATACAGCAGCGATCCTGCGGTTAGCGTGACCGCGGAGGCCGCCAGGAGCCCCAGATCGAGCCAGGGATGGCGGCGAGGCTCCGCGAGCGCCATGTCAAGATCAATCGCGGCGGGTGAGCGCGATGGCGAGAAGCGCCCCGCAGGCGGCGGCAATGGCTGCGGTCGTGCCAAGCGCGCGCCATGGGTGTGCCTGTACATACTCCTCGCCGGAATCTGCCCAATCCCGTACCTGCTCGCGGCCCTGCGCCTGCAACTCGCGTAGCCGCAGTTGCAATGTCTCCAGCCGTGTCTTGAACTGCTCGCGGGCTTGACCGGCTTGCTCGCCGGTCAAGGCGGCGGCGTCGCGCAGCAATGCCTGCACATCTGACAACAGGACATTGATATCGCGCTGTAGCGTGGCACGGTGCGCGGACAGGGCGGATCTGAGGTCGTTCACGGCGGTCTCCTGGCTGGTTCAACGAAGTGAATGCGGTGGGATGAGGCGTGTCGGATCCGCCATGGGGGATGGCGGAATGGTATCTCCAACTATAGGCAGGGCTCCGGCGCGTCGGTTGACCGGCGTCAAGTCCGGAAGGACGCTCCGCGCCACAGGCGTGATTGATCTGCATCAATGGCCGCCGAGCGCCCGACACTAGACTGAATGCACGGCACCGGCGTGCCTTGGCGACCCCTGGCCATCGCCGATGTACTCCATGGGCGACTTGATCGGCCCGTATCAAGGTCAGGCCAGGAGAAGCATGATGAGGATCGAAGAGAGTTGCCCGCTGTCCGCCGTTCATCTCCCGCATAAGTGCACACCGCGGGGCAGAGGCACGACCGCCATGTCGGTGCGCTGATGGTGACAGAGCCATTCGGAGGCGGCCAGCGCGCGATGGGCATCGTAACGGATCGCGACATCGTACTTGCAAGACCATGGTGCCTGGCATTCCCAACCTCGCTTACCAGTTGCTGGTGAACGTGCTGCAGGAGTTGCAGGCCGACGTCCAGGCCGGCACCGCCGGTTACCTTCAAGTGCTGGTGGCGGACGCGCAGTACCACCAGGCCGAGATCGGCTACCTGCAGGCGAGGACCCGGCGGCTGCAGGGCACCGCGGCCTTGTTCTTGGCGCTGGGCGGGAGTTGGGACGCCAGTGCTGCGCAAGCACAGGCAAGGCCGCCATCATGATTGGCCGGGCGATCCAGTACCTGGGCGAAACGGTGGGCCGGCTACGGTGCCAGCCTCCTGCATCGGCGCAAGGCGCGGCAGGTACCGCGCCGACGGACAGGCTCCGGCGGCGTGCCGGACGCGCTGCTGCGGGCCGCCGGCATTCCGCCGGCGACCCTGCTGCAGCAACTGGATACCAGCCCGGAGGGGCTGACAGGCGCCGAGGCCATCGCGCGCCTGCAAAACGTCGGCCCCAACCTGGTGGATCACGAGCGCCCGCGCCCGGCGGTGCTGGACCTGCTGCGCCGTTTGCTCAATCCGCTCAATGTGATGCTGCTGACCCTGGCAGCGGTATCCTCAGCTATCCACGACTACGACGCCGCCGCGGTAATTGCCGTGATGGTGATGCTTAGCGTTGGCTTGGCCACGGTGCAGGAGCGCCGCTCCGGACGCGCTGCTGCGGCGTTGCGCGCCATAGTGCATACCACCGCCACCACGCAGCGCCGGTCGGAGCCAGGGGCATTGCCCATCACCAGCGAACTGCCGATCGGCGCGCTGGTGCCGGGCGACATCGTTCACCTGTCGGCAGGTGACCTCGTTCCGGCCGATGCCCGGCTGCTGACTTCCAAGGACCTGTTCGTCAACCAGTCGGCCCTCACCGGAGAATCGCTGCCCGTGGAAAAGTTCGCGCTGGAGAGCGCTAGCGGCGACGGACCTGGCACGCTGGAGAATATGGTGCTGATGGGCACGGCCGTGGTCAGCGGCAGCGCGACCATCGTGGTGGTGCTGACCGGGCCGCGCGCCGTGTTCGGCGGCATCGCCCGCTCGCTTGAGGAAGAGACGTCCGGCACCGTGTTCGAGCAAGGCCTGCAGCGTTTTGCACGCCTGATGATCGGCCTGATCGTGATCCTTGCGCCGCTGGTGTTCCTGATCAACGGGCTGACCAAGGGAAACTGGCTGGAGGCGCTGCTGTTCGCGGTGGCCGTCGCCGTGGGGCTGACCCCCGAGATGCTGCCGATGCTGGTGACCGTGAACCTGGCAAAGGGAGCGCTTGCCATGTCGCGCCGCAAGGTGATCGTGAAACACCTCAGCGCCATCCAGAACCTGGGCGCCATGGATGTGCTGTGCACCGACAAGACAGGCACTCTGACGCAGGACCGCATCATCCTGAAGAAGCATGTGGATCTGGCGGGGCATGAGACCGCGCGTGTGCTGGAATTCGCCTACTTGAACAGCTACCACCAGTCCGGCTTGCACAACCTGCTGGACAAGGCGGTGCTCCTGCATGACGAGGTGGGCGAAACGCTGCGGCAGGAGGGCGGCTACTGCAAGATAGACGAAGTGCCGTTCGATTTTGAGCGGCGCCGCATGTCGGTTGTGGTGGACGGGCCGCAGGGCAGGCTTCTGGTCTGCAAGGGTGCGGTGGAGGAAGTCTATGCCGCATGCGCCAGCGCCGAACTCGGAGGGCAGGCCATGGCGCTTGATGACTCGCATCGCCACTCGCTGATGACGGTCTGCAACGCACTCAACGAAGATGGCTTCAGGGTGATCGCGATCGCCTACAAACTTTTGCCGCCGGCGCCGGACACGCAGCCGTATTCGGTGGCCGACGAATCCGCGCTGATCCTGCTTGGCTATATCGCGTTCATCGACCCGCCCAAGGATAGCGCGGCACCGGCGCTGGCCGCCCTGCGCGACAGCGGCATCGAGGTCAAGGTGCTGACCGGCGACAGCCCGGTGATCGCGCGCAAGATATGCCGGGAAGTCGGCCTCGACGTGGATCGGGCCGTACTCGGCGCGGACATCGACGGGCTCTCGTCGCAAGCGCTGGGGGAACTCGCGGAGCGCACGCAGCTCTTCGCCAAGCTGGCGCCGGCGCACAAGGCGGCCATCGTCAAGGCCCTGCGGGCGCGCGGACGGGTGGTGGGCGTACTGGGCGATGGCATCAACGACGGGCCTGCCTTAAAGACGGCCGACGTGGGCATCTCGGTGGACAGCGGCGCCGATATCGCCAAGGAGTCTGCCAGCATCATCCTGCTGGAAAAGAGCCTGTTGGTCCTGCATGACGGCGTGATCGAAGGTCGCAAGGTCTTTGCCAACCTGCTCAAGTACCTGCGCATGGGTGCTAGCTCCAACTTCGGCAATATGTTCAGCGTGCTCGGCGCGAGTGCCTGGCTGCCGTTCCTGCCGATGGCGCCGATCCAGGTGTTGACCAACAACCTGCTCTACGATTTTTCGCAGACTGCGCTGCCGACCGACAACGTGGACGACGATGCCGTCGGCCGGCCGCGCCGCTGGGAGATCGGCAAGCTCGGCCGCTATATCCTGTGCATCGGCCCAATCAGCTCGCTGTTCGACTACGTCACCTTTGCGACGCTCTACTGGGTACTGGGCGCCAGCACGCCCGCGCAGCAGCACCTGTTCCAGACCGGCTGGTTCCTGGAGTCGCTGCTGTCGCAGACCCTGATCGTCCACGTGATTCGCACGCGGAACATTCCCTTTGTGCAAAGCCGCGGCAGCACCACGCTGATTGCCACCACATTGACGATCTGCCTGATCGGCATCTGGCTGCCGTACTCGCCGCTGGCGGCGCCGCTGGGCCTGCTATCCCCGCCGGGCACGCTCTGGCTATTCCTGCCGCCGATCATCCTCGGCTATTGCTGCCTGACCTATGCGCTGCGCGGATGGCTGATCCGGCGTTTTTCGATTGACTGAGGCGCTATCCGGGGATCCGTGGCCCAACCCTTGATATAGCACAAGGACTGGCTTCGCCTACGGCCTATTCTGAGCGCAAGCGGGAACTAGCTCGCAGCGCGCAGCCGCCGCACGAAGGATGGGAGGCAAATCGATGAATTCGCCACTTGCCCGCTTTGCGGGGCGGGAGGAAGCCGCAGCGCAGCTAGCCGCGGCACTCTCCGAATATCGGGGCCAGCATCCCTTGATCCTTGCCATTCCGAAGGGCGGCGTACCCGTCGGTCGCGGACTCGCCGACGCGCTGGAGGGGCAACTCGATGTGGCACTGGTCAGCAAGCTGGCCGGCCCCGCCAACGGCATCGCCGCGATCGGCGCGGTGACCGAGAACGGCTGGACCTACCGCGTGGAGAACCCGGTAGGCGGGCAGCCCGATCCCATGCATTTTGCGCGGGAACGGCTGACAAAACTCGATCTGCTGCGGCAGCAATGTGCAATCTACACATCGCATCGCGCACGGCCTGACCCGCATGGCCGCGTCGTGATCCTGGTGGACGACGGACTCTGCACCGGCGCCACCATGATGGCGGCGATCCACGCGGTACGCAGGCAGCAGCCAGCCAGGCTGGTTTGCGCGGTTCCCGTGGGCACCCTCCAGGGGCTGGCGGCGGTTCGCGCCAGCGCCGATGAGGTGGTGTGCCTGCGCACCGCCGGGCCAGATCACGATGTCCACCATGCCTACCAGTGCTTTCCGGAGGTGGACGACGGAGTAGTCCGCGCACTGCTCTGGCGCGATATCGAACCGCACAATGCCGAGGCCATCGGAACGAAAACCCTGGCGGCCGCTGTGCCGGTAGGCATCCCGTGCGACGGCATCAGGCTGCACGGCGTGCTCGACGCCCCCGCCAGTCCTGTGGGATTGGTGCTGATGGTACATGCCAACGGCATCGACGACCATGCCGTGCGCAACCAGTATGTGGCGAGGAAACTGCGCGGCAGGGGGCTGGCCACGCTACTGGTGGACCTGATCGGGCCACGAGAGGTGATGCGGATGGAGAAGCGCCGGGACATCGCCATGCTGTCCGGCAGGCTGCGCGGGGTAATACAGGCGGTGCCAGGCTACGTGCACGCGCGGCTGCGTTTGCCGGCGCTCCCGCTCGGCTGCTTTGGCACCGGCACCGCTGCGGCCGCCGCATTGAGCGTGGCGGCGGAGGAGGGGACGGATTTACGCACGCTGGTCCTTGCCGCGGGACGCGTGGACCTGGCCGATGCCGAAATCTTGGGCAAGGTGACCATACCTACGCTTCTCGTGGTGGGCGCCAGCGATCCGGAGGGCATTCGGATCAATGACCTGGTGTTCGGCAGGCTTCGCTGTCCCCGGCAATTGCGGCTGGTGGCGGGCGAGGGCAGGGTATTCGAGGAACCCGCAGCGATTGAAGAACTGGCAGCGCTGACAGGAAGCTGGTTCTCGCAATTGCTTGCCGATGGGCGGATCGTTGTCGTGTAGGCATGCCCGGGGTTGTGCTTTTTTTACGTTGGTGGATACGGGGGCAAGGAGGGGCTGGCGCTTATCACCATACCGGCGCAATAGACTGGGCAGGCAGCAGTTTGCTTGTGGGCGCCAGCAAGCAATGCTTTCTTGACTATGCTTTTGATCAGGATTTCAAACTGTTGCGGAGTCAGCGCTGAGGGAATCAGGAAGGAACGCCATGAACAAGTCCAATAAGCAAGAGTGGAAAAAACGCGATCCCGATGGCGCGACACCGTATATGACCTTTGAGGAGCAGCGCTTCCGCCGTCCGGTTTTATACACCCTAAGTGAGCGTCTTAACGCGATTTCTTGGCCGGCACCAGCTTCTTGAAGTTATCGCTCCGCCTGACAATCGCCGCCGAGAACTCCGGCATACCTGGAGCGCTGATTCCAGAGTCCGGCCCATCTTTGACACGGGACTCGTGCGCACCTTGTATTTTGGTCAAGTGGCCGTGGTCAAGGCTAACGATGGACGTCACCAGGATGATTCGCTTTGTGTTGCCAGCGGCAAGCACTCGCGGTGATTGTGACAAGAGGACTACCTTCACGCCGAAGGAGCGCTTCATGCCTGCGGCTCGCCCTGGGCTGTAGAACTCGTCGCCACGTGGAGATACTGGTGGAGCCGCGGCGAAGTCCATTTCGCAACAATTGACTTTCGATAAACGTCCAAATGCCAAGGCGCCCCGGCCATGCCGAAATAGACTATCTGCTATATGCGAAGTGCCGTTGCCGGCAGCGTCAGCATATGAGAACTTGTGCGCAGGAGCCATTGACGCTCCTCGTTCGTGCGCAGCTTGGGTGCCCAGGCTAACGCGCGAGCGAATAAGAAGACAGCACTGGAGACTTTATGCTAGTCAGCACCTTTCACATCCCGCACACCGAGGAAGCGCTTGATTCAGACAGCAGACCCCTGTTGATGCGTCGCCGCACCTTTGTATCGATTGCGACCATTCTGGCGGTTGTCCTTGGTTCGGCTTCGGTTTTGGCGATCGCACAAGATGTCTACCCGAGCAAGCCAGTGACGATTGTGGTCGGTTTTCCACCGGGAACCGCGACGGATACCGTCGCCCGAGTAATGGCCGAGCGTCTTTCGAAGCGGCTTGGTCAACAGTTCATCGTGGACAATCGCCCAGGCGCCGGCGGGAGCATCGGCGCGGGTATCGGCGCACGGGCGAAGGCTGACGGCTACACGCTGCTGATCGGTGCGTCTGCGCCTCAGGCAATCAATCCCCATCTATACAGCAAGCTGACATACGACGCACAGAAGGACTTCGCCCCAATCGGTCTACTTACGTGGCTGCCGTATCTGTTCGTTGTCAGCAAAGAGAACTCCGCAAAGGATCTAAAGCAGTTTTTGGACGCGGCAAGGAAAGCCCCCAATACCCTGAGTTACGCGACAACAGGGGTAGGAACCACCAGTCATCTCGTGATGTCGGTCCTTATGTCGAAGGCGGGCGTGAAGATGGTTCACGTTCCGTACAAGGGAAGCAGCCAGGCGCAGACCGACATCCTCGGCGGGCAGGTCGCATGCACGTTCGATACTTTGGTTTCGGAACTGGCTATGGTGAAGAGCGGCAAGCTCAAGGCGCTTGCAGTGAGTACGCCTAAGCGCACAGAGATTTTGCCGGGCGTGCTGACTGCGGCTGAACAAGGGTTCCCGGGCTTCGATATGGGGGCTTGGCTTGGGCTCATTACGCCGGCCGGTGTGTCGGCCGATATCCGGAAAAAACTGGCGAAGGAGGTGAACATCATCCTGCAAGAACCAGAGACCAGAACGAAGCTGACTCAGCTAGGAGCCGAAGTTCGCACCACGTCTTCACCAACTGAGTTCGGGGCATTCATGAAGAGTGAGTACGACTCTTGGGGAAAGATTGTGCGTGATTTTGATGTTAAGGCTGAGTGAAGGAAGGAGCCAGAGCGAAATGGGAAAAATGAGTAGCTCCGAGATGAGTGAGCATGAATGGGAAACACGCGTTCAGCTTGCCGCATGTTATCGGCTAGTGTCGCACTTTGGAATGAGTGACCTGGTCTACAACCATATCACTGCCAGAATTCCCGGTCCCGACGACCATCTACTCATCAATGCATATGGGTATATGTACGATGAGATCACCGCGTCCAACCTGATCAAAATCGATATCCAAGGGAATGTGATCCGCAATGCCAATCCTGACTATGGGATCAACCAAGCTGGTTACGTTATCCATAGCGCTGTGCACAAGGCGCGCCAGGATGTTCAATGTGTTCTGCACACGCACACACGCGCGGGCATGGCGATCTCCAGCCTAAAGTGCGGACTACTTCCGCTGACTCAGACTGCGATGCGATTCGCGAAGATTGCATACCACGACTATGAGAGCGTCGCCTTGGATTTGAGCGAGCGTGAGCGGTTGGTTGCCGATTTAGGCGATCGGGATGCCATGGTGCTCAGGAATCATGGTCTGCTTGCCGTGGGACCAACTATCGCTCAGACCTTCAACACCATTTACTGGTTGGAGATGGCGTGCAAGGCTCAGGTCGACGCCCAGGGTTGCAACAGCGAATTGTATTACCCGCCCCAGGAAGTGATCGAGAAAACGCATCATCTCTATCGGCCGACAACGCGCAGGCCTTACGGCGAGATGGAGTGGGCCGCGATGCTTCGTCTAGTGGACCGCAAGGATCCGAGCTACAAGCTGTAGTTTGGGTCTGGCGCTTGGACTTGCCCGACGCGGCAAGCAAACGTCCATTGGCATTTTTCATCTAATCTACGTCATGCCCAAGCAGTACACGAACGGACGCAGCGCCTTCCTCCAACTCCTATTGAATGAAGGTGTGACACACTTATTCGGCAATCCCGGCACGACCGAATTGGCAATCATGGAGGCAGTACCGAGCTTCCCGGATCTGAGGTATGTGCTGGGATTGCAGGAGTCTGTTGTCTTGGGTATGGCCGACGGATATGCGCGCGCGTCGGGAAGACTTACCGCATGCAACCTTCATTGCACCCCGGGTTTGGGGCACGCGATGGGCGCGTTGTACAACGCCAAATTCTCAGGCTCGCCAATCATTGTTACCGCCGGACAATATGAGATTGGATATGGACTCACAGAGCCTCTACTCTACAAGCCCTTGGTTCCGATCGCCCAGCCGCTGGTGAAGTGGGCGGTCGAGGTCCAACGGGCCGAAGACCTACCCAGAATCGTCCATCGAGCAGCGAAGATCGCGCTAGCGCCCCCCAACGGGCCCTGTCTTCACTAGCTTGCCCGGCAGTATCCTCGACGAAGAGGCGGAGCTCGATATGGGAGCCGTCTCTCGTGTCGAACTCGGCACCCGTCCATCTGATGCGTTGGCGGGGAGGTTAGCCTTGCGCATTCTGACGGCGCGGCGTCCGGTGATACTGGCGGGCAAGGAGTTGTCCGACTGAGAAGCATTTGAGGAGGCGGAGGAGTTCGCCGAATTTATCGGGGCCGCGGTTTATCAGGAACCTGTGCCCTACAACACTAGGTTCCCCGCAGAGCATCCGAACCATGTTGGTGTATCCGGAAGCAGGAGCTGGTGAGGGCCACGTTGTCGGAGTACGACCTCTTGATATGCCTCCGAGCTGATCTGCTCCGCATGTCTCCATATGGCGCGATCGAGCCATTGCCCGAAAGCCTTCCGGTCATCCACCTTTCCGAGCGTCAGTGGGAGTTGGGGAAAAACTATGCGACTGATATCGCGGTCTGTGCGGACGTCAAGGAGACTTTGAGAGCTCTGCTTGATGGGTTGCGTGCGGGAAGCAACCAAGCCTACATCGATCAAGCAAAGGAGCGCAACGCGCAGTTGGCCTCGATGAACTGGAGCGTGAAGCGAGCACGAAAAGCCGAGGCCCTCCGAAGGCTGGCCGATCAGGTGCCGATCCATCAAGACTATCTGATGCTCCAGATTAGCGAAGTCTTGCCGCAGAACGCGATCCTTGTTGAGGAAGCTCTGACGTCAGCACCCGCGTTGGCTTCGGTTCTCAAGTCCAATGATTCACGAAGCTACTATGGCCTTGCCAGCGGCGGCCTTTCGTCGTAGTGAACAACCGGAGCTATCGTATTGTCAAGGAGCGGCCGCAAGCTCTCCGGGGTATGGACCACTTCGTGGCGATGGACATGACGGATCCGCCGATCGATTTCGTGCGTGTCGCGACGGGCTTGGGAGTCCACGCCAAGCGTATCTCAGACCCGTCGGCAATTGAAGCGGAGCTTCTTGCCGCTGTAAACTCCGGCGGCCCGTCGCTGCTTGAGATCATCGTGGACGATGGCTTCGCCAGTAAGAAGTGAACGACGTACGGAGCTTACACCACTGCAGAGACATCACTGTCGAGATTATCGGTACCGGTTACATGGCTCGCCGCCTCCGATGCGAGGAAGGCTATCAGAATAGTAGCTTCTTCCGCTTGGCCGAGACGGCGTTCCGGCGCGTATCAGCCGCTCCATAGCTATACTGCTGCGCGGTTGCGCCTGTGGTTACGCAACAAGTACAAGGTCATGCGTGGTAGGGGTGGGAACTCCACCCTCGTAGTCTATGGGCACTTCGGTCCCGTTCGTCTGTCGGGTCCTTGGCTGTAGCTTGCCGTGGTCGAAGGGGTGATGCCTTGTCCGGAGAGCGCATTGCGGGAAATCCGCACGACGGGTTCGATGAGCGGCGTATGAAAACGGAACCATGGTGAGGTTACTTGGGCATCGCCGGACGAAAGGGTTGCAACAGACGACCTGAACCTATCGCCACCGCGTCGACTCTACCGTCTGAAGAGACGACTGCCAACCCATGGCGCTGAGATCGACTTTCATACTCCTCGCTATGTGGCCGAGCACCCGAGCCCCTGTTGGGGAAACCGCGAGGCTTCTTATGCCAGCACATCGTGGCTTGCCGGCGCCGTTGGCGGCGACGCCGCCACATGCTTAGCCATCCATTCTGGGAGGGAAATGCAGAGCCTAGCGGCGTTTGTGCGGCGTTCGGGACGGTGTCGTGCGTTAGCTGGGGGCTACTCAGCCGTGAGTTTTCCCTGCTTGATCAAGGCAGCGGCGACTTCTTCCTCGGCCTTCAGGATCTGATCGAAGCGCTGGCCGTTGCCGTAATACGCGCCACTTCCCATTTCAAGCAACATCGCCGCGAATTGCGGGTCCGATACAACTTTCTCCACAGCCTTGCTCAGGATTGCCACCACGTCGGGGGGTGTCTGCTTGGGAGCCAGAATGCCGATATAGGTGCTGGCATCAAATTCTGGCACGCCGACTTGCTTCAAAGTTGGGATCGAGGGCATCGCCGCTGCTGGCGACGGACCACAAACCACAAGCGCTTTGAGATTACCCGACTTCAAATGCTGCAGCGAACTGCTTATTTGATCAAATATCACATCGATCTGACCAGAGATGAGGTCGATTAGCGCGGGACCCATGCCCTTGTAACCCACAAAACCTAGATGGACGTTTGCAGCACTTTCGAATTGCAGCCCGGCGAGATGATTAGGAGAGCCGGCGCCGGCATGTCCCACATTTAGTTTTCCTGGGTGTGCGCGGGCATACGCTAAGAACTCTTCGAAGTTCTTAAATCGAGTGTCACTCCTTCGCACCACCAATACGATTGCGGTCCTGCTGACGACTCCGATCGAAGTAAAGTCCGAGAGCTTGTAGGGGGTCTTGAGCAACTGCGGCACCGTAGCCACCTGCGCAGGTGTCGCACTCAGCAATGTGTAGCCATCGGGTTTTGCCCGGGCAACGAGACTTGCACCTATTGACCCGGATCCTCCAGAATTGTTGACAACCACGATTGTCTGCCCCAGCAATTTCCCGAGAGGGGTTCCTAGCGATCGCGTGACAAGATCGAGATTCCCGCCTGGCGAAAATGGCACGACCAAGGTGACGGGCTTAGATGGGAAAAGCTCTTTCGCGTGTGCGTGCAGAGCAAGGGCGCCAGTGCCGATCGCCACTCCCAATCTCAAAAATGAGCGGCGAGTGTGTAGCATGAATTGTCTCCTTAACGAATAGAATAATTCCCGTTGTAATGGGTCAAAATGGCGCTGGGATTCTTCCGAAAGTAATCGAATCGTTAGTTAATAGTTGATCGAAGACTCTCGCTGCGGACATTTCCGCCCTCCTGGTGTCCTGACGGCAGGCTGAGCGCGATTCCTCCGCCATTTCACGCTTTACGCGCTCAAGACGGGCAGCTCCCCGCAGACAGACGCCCACAATCGACTTTTCCCCAGCACCAGATTGGCTAGACCCAACAGGATGAAGCGTTGTGCCGAAATCTCGCCCGAGCCATTGCTGCGACCCTTGCGATTGCGGTGACTAGAATCAGTCTTCCCCTATGCGAGGAATTGAGAGCCTACGCCAGTTCGGACAGCCTACCCAAACCATGGATTGGCGCCTCAATCCCGGCAAGCCGCAGCAGCTTCCAGAGCAACGCCTGATTGGCTGTCACCACAGGCTTTCCCGTTGCTTTCTCCAGCCTGTGAATGACAGCATGCGCCGGGAAATTGATGCAGCTAAGCAGAAGGCCATCCGCGCGCGCGTTGAAAGTCTCGCTTGCCGCTTCGAAGATCTCGTCTGCCGATGGCGTCGCCAAATCGAAAGCGGAGTTGATGCCGAGATGCACCTCGTCAACAATATGGAATCCTAGCGCCTCAAGGTAGACATGCTCCGCGGCGGCAATCTCTTGACCATACGGTGACACAAGGGACAAGCTGCGGATTCCACAAGCGCGCAGTGCACTGGCAATTGCCCCCATCGCCGTGGTGCAGGGCCGCATCGCCTGCCGTTCAAGATCGCCCTGCAGATGACGGTCGTACTCCGGGCCCTGCACGATACTGCTGGATGCGCAGGCGTAGCCAACAACCGCTGGCCTGCACGTCATGATTTGGGCCAGCGCCCGCGGACCGTCTTCGCAGTCCATTCGCTCGATCGTCGCCGGAGTCAACGCATCCGGCATCAACATTCTGGCCGTGTGTATGGTTGTCCCGGCAGGAGTCGCCTCGTGCATCCACGGCTCCGCCACCGTGTTCACGCTCGGCAGGATCAATCCTATTCGGACTGACGAATCCGGTAGTCCAGGGCGAGCGGCCTTTCCTCGTCTGGTAACAGTGGGGTGCGCTTCATGACTCATTTTGTCCTCCCAGACTCACCTGACTGGGGAAGCCATACAGATTGGCCGGATTGCTTACGAGAATCTTCTCAAACATTGCAGTATCACCGGCCCACGCCGCAAGCAAATCCACCAGCTTTCCAGCATCAGGCATCTTGCGATGCTCCAGCAAAGGGTGCGGCCAGTCGCTTCCCCAGACGCAGCGTTCAGGAGCGGCCGCGATGATCGCGCGGATCGGATCGAGCATATCGCCATGAGGGAATTCTTGGGCCGACGCGCGATATCCGGACAACTTGATCCACGCCCGCCCTGAGCGAAGCAAACGAAGCAGGCTAAGGAATTCCGGATGGGCTAGCCCCTTCGCCGGGGAGACTTGGCCCATGTGGTCGATCGCAACGTGCACGGGCAGATCCAGCAGACGCGATTCCAGCGACGGAATCCGCTCGCCCTTTACCCAAAGCTGGATATGCCAGCCAAATCGCTCAATACGCGCAGCCAACACATCCAAATGTTCAAGCGGCGTTCCGCCTGAAATTGCATTGAAACGTATCCCACGTACTCCCGCCTCGTGCATCCGCTCCAGCTCTTCGTCCGTGATGGCGGGGTCGATGACCGCGATACCCCGCGTCCTTTCCTCACCCAGCAAAGCAATAGAATCCAGAAGGCACCGGTTATCCATCCCGTAGGGACTAGCCTGAACGATCACCATGCGTCCTATGCCCACCGTATCTGCCATCTGCCGATACGATTCGACTGATGCCTCTTCCGGGTTGTACATTCTTCCTAGGGAAAGCGGATAACGCTGCCGCGGCCCGAAGATATGAAAGTGGCAATCGGTAGCATTGACGGGGACATTGACCGAAGGCGCGCTAATTTTCTCCGGCCTCGGGCTGAAAGGAATGTCTAGGGAATCTGCCGCGTCATATACCTGTTGCATGATCTTTAGTCTCCTTAAGAATACTTTCCCGCACTGACCGCCTCCGGGGCTACGGAATAGCCCGGTCAGGCCGGAGCGGCGTTGGGCGCTACCGCACCTGGCAGTGCCTGGCGAAGTCACCCTGCACGTGAGCGACAAGTTTCTGGAATGCCGACCTGAAGAGAATTTCGTAGCTGTCTCGCTCTACATATCCTATGTGGGGTGTCGCCAACACATTGCCAAGCTGCAGCAGGGAATGGTCCGCAGATATCGGCTCGCTTTCATAGACGTCGATGGCGGCCATCCCAGGCGTACCGCCTTTCAACGCAGCCGCCAGGGCACCCGGCTCGACCAGAGCCGCCCGGCTCGTATTAACGAATATTGCGCTTGGCTTCATTGCCTGCAGATCGGCGAGCTTGACGGAGTGCAGCGTTTCCTCGTTGAGCCTCAACTGAATCGTCAGCACATCACTGTTGGCGAACAGACACGCACGGCTCTCCGCGACCTTGACCCCGTCCGCCCGTGCCGCCTCCAGCGAGCGCTGCCGGCCCCACACCAGTACGGTCATACCAAAAGCTTTGGCGTAGCCACCCAGCAACTGGCCAATTCGGCCGTAGCCGAGAATGCCAAAGGTCTTGCCCCGGAGCGTTTCCCCGATGGCGGCGCCGCTGCCCTGATGCCAGCGACCCGTTCGGAGGCTATCGATATACTGAGGAAGGCGCCGATGGGCGGCCAGGACCAGTGCCCAGGTCAGCTCAGCGGCCGAATGCCCATCGGTTTTACCTTCGAGCACGTCGATCCCGCGTTCCGCGCAAGCGGTGGTATCGACATGAGCTGTGACTCCAATACCCGTAGAGCCTGTCTGCACGATCGTCTTCAATGATGGCAGCTTCGCGAGCAGCTCGCGCGTTATGCGGGTCCGCTCCCGGATCAACACAAGGTATTCCACGTCCTCAAGCTGCGCCAGCCCGGCGGCCCCTAGCGGTTGCTCGCTGATCAGGCGTATGTCCGCTGCCGGTAGCGCCGCCCTTAGCTCCCGATAGGCTGCCAGGCCGGGGACAAAACGTTCGTAGTCATCAATGATGGCGATGATTGGCTTCGGCATTGGATCCATTGGGAACCTCTCAAGAACGTGGAGGGGTGGTCTCGGCAAAACTGGGCCGGTCGACGTATAGGTCGCACCACGCGGCAAGCTCGGGGTACTCGTCGCGCCACCGGATCGCCGGGCAACGGAAAGAGACGTAGTCCAGCGCACAGGCCACCGCTATGCCGCCCAGGCTCATCTGGGACGGAAGCATAGTCGTGGAAAGCGCGGCCAGGGAACGCCTGATCGCATTCTCCCAGCGCAGCAGCCAGTGTCTTGAGGGCTCGGTATCGCTCCTGCGCGCTTCTAGGACGGAGGCCACGGCCGCGTCCATCATGCCATCGGCCAGGGCCTGGAGCCAAAGTACGCTGATCCGCGATTCCGGTTCCCGGGGAATCAGCGGCCCGACCCCGGAAAGCCCGTCCAGGTATTCGCAGATCAGTGGGCTGTCGAACAGCGAATCACTGCCGATTTGCAGGGTTGGCACCTTGGCCAGCGGATTCAGCGAGAGAAATTCGGCGCCGTTATCGTGAGGGTTCACCACGGCCTCCTCGACGCTGTCGATCAGGCCTTTCTCCCTCAGCACGATCCGGACTTTCCTCGCATAGGGCGAGCCTGGACTGTAGAGCAGTTTCATCATCGTCATGGGCGCTCAGGCGTGGATGTCGACATGCCTGGTTTCACGAAGGAACAGCACGGCGACTACCAGCGAAACGGCGACGACCATGGTGGGATACCAGAGGCCGAAATAAATATTGCCGAACTGCGCGATCAGCGCGAACGAAACAGTAGGTTGAAGCCCCCCGAACCATCCGGTGGCAATGTGATACGGCACCGAGAAAGAGCTATAGCGAATCCGCGCGGGGAACAACTCCACCAGGATTGCACCGACCACGCTATAGGTCATTGCAGCGTAGATCATCAATACCGCCAGCAGGGCAAATACCGCTGCCTTGTTGATATCCTCGGGCGCGGCGGCGTGCGGATACTGGGCCTTTGTCATACCATCCAGAACGGCGGCCTTGAACTTTTTCTCGGCCTCCTTAAGCTCCGCGGGGGCGAGCCGCGAGGCATCATATGAGGGAATCTCGAGGCTTCCAATTTTTACTAAGGCGACGGTTCCGCTGGCTGCCGGCAGCGTTTCATAGCTGGCGGCATTTTGCGCGAGGACTTGCTTCGCCACATCGCAAGAGCTCGTGAACTTCTTGGTGCCAGTCGGGTTGAACTGGAAGGAGCATTCCTGCGGGTCCGCCTGCACCACAATCGGCGCTGACTGCTGCGCGCGTTCGAGGGCCGGGTTCGCGAAGTGCGTCAAACCTCGATAAATCGGAAAGAATGTCACAGCGGCCAGCAACAACCCCGTTACCAGGATCGGCTTTCTGCCGATCTTGTCGGACAGTGAGCCAAAAACCACGAATAGCGGGCAACCGAACACCAGCGCGAACATCACGAGCATGTTCGCAGTCTTGGCGTCGACCTTGAGCGTCTGTGTGAGGAAGAACAGTGGGAAGAATTGGCAGGTGAAGTAAATGACGGTCTGGCCTGCGCACACGCCGAACAAGGCGATGAGAACCGCCCGCAAGTTCTTCCATTGGCCGAAGGCTTCGGACAGCGGCGCTTTCGAGCGGGTTCCCTCTGCCTTCATTTTCTTGAACACCGGTGATTCGTGCAACGAAAGACGAATATAGAGCGACACCAGCAGCAAGGGTAGTGAGAGCAGAAACGGCACTCGCCATCCCCATTGCTCGTACTGGTCACCCGTGGCGTAGGAGACCGAGATGACAACCACCAGCGACAGCAGCATGCCGGCGGTGCCCGTGGTCTGGATCCAGGAGGTGAACATGCCGCGCTTATTGGCCGGAGCGTGCTCGCAGACATAGATCGCAGCACCCCCGTACTCGCCCCCAATGGCTAATCCCTGCAGCATCCGCAGCGCGATGAGTAGCACCGGCGAAAGAATGCCGACCTGGTTGTAAGTGGGGAGGAGACCCGTGGCGAAGGTGGCCACACCCATCAGAACGATGGTGATGAGGAAGGTGTACTTGCGACCGATCATATCGCCGAGCCGCCCGAACACCGCGGCCCCCAGCGGCCGCACGATAAATCCCGCGCCGAAACCAAGGAGTGCAAGGATGAATGCCGAGGTGGAATCCAGTCCCGCGAAAAATTGTTTGGCGATGATCGTGGCGACAAGGCCGTAGACGAAAAAGTCGTACCATTCGAAAACAGTACCGAGGGATGCCCCTATGACCGCCTTGCGCGCGTCGGAACCGGATAGTACTTCGGTCGACGTCGCGCTCGACACCGCACCTGTGCTGTTGCTAGCCATGCTGTCTCCACCCATATATTAGTCGGGTGCTTGCTTGCACCCTGCGGGGCCAGTGCGTGACTGGCTTACCGCTAATTTCGTCCATATCGAGATAACTCGCAATGGCATCCCGTCTATAGCAGATAGACCTTTTCGGCATAGTGCGCCTCGTGGCACATCAAATTTGGAAACAGTGAGCGCCATATCACATGGCCTTGCGCGCCAGTCTTCTATTTTGTGCTTAAGTACACAGCACAGCACTCACGAATCTGCCCGAGCTCCTCAACGCGAGCCCGAGGTTGTCAGTTTTGGGGGCGCTTACAGTTTGGTGCTAAAGGAGGAGTGACGCTCGAGAAGCTAGCCGCCGATGCGCTACTGTCATGGCCGCAACCATAGAACTCCCGAAAAAACTGATGAATGTCGATAGCGACAAGAATGGAGTTATCTCGCCAAAGGTCTTGGCGTCTATGAATGCTGTGTCGTGGCGATGGATGCTTAGCTGGGAATCAGCGGAATGCTGCAGGCTGGTGAGACCCGCCGCTCAGGTAACGCTTCCACTAGGACTTCCCCCTGCGGCCTCCGCGACTTTGATCAGTTCGTCAATGAGGGCCTTCGCGCAGCCGGGAAGCCCGTCTAAATCCCGAGCAATCACTACGCGCTCGCGTATGACCCATGGCTCGTTGAGTTCCAGGATTTCCAGCTTCATCGTCCGACGATGGCGAAGGGCCGCCGATAGCGGAAGGATATCAATGCCAACCCCGGCTTCTATCATCCGGCACATGGCCTCAAAACTACGAATCTGAATTCGAATTTGCAGTTTGCGCCGCTCGTCGCGGACGAGGTCGGTAAGGAACGAACGCGTGAAGGGTGCTTCCTTCATGCATGCTTACATGCTCATACTCTAGTGTGTCAAGAAGCGAAACATTCGACTTTTCCATCAGAGGATGCCCCGCAGGAGTCACCAACGCCAACTTGTCCGTACTGAAATGGACGACCTCAAGACCCTCCGCGTTTAGCGGTCCGGAGATAATTCCCAAATCGGCGCTAGCGTCCAATACCCCTCGAATAATGTCTCGCGTCTGGCGCTCTTGGAGGTCCACTGTGACCGCCGGTCGCCCTGCCATAAAGTGGGCAAGCACCTCGGGCATGAATTCCGTGACTGCGGTTGTATTCGCAAAGATGCGTATATGGCCAACGGAATCCTTGGAGAATTCCTCAAAGTCGCTGCGCACGTGTTCGAACTGGCGCTCGATGACCCGCCGGAGACAAAAATGCCTTTTTCGCCCCGCGCGATAGGTTTTCTTCTTCTGCGATACGTGCAAACAGCCGAAGGTCAGCGAAATCAAAGTGCATGAGAACTCCTTCAATATAACTGTATCAAGGCGTAGGAGTGAACCCTGATTTCCCAGGCTCCGACGACATGGAGGGCAGTGATCATCAATCCAAACGACAAAGCACTCGACTGATCTGCCCGTGAACCACCGGTTGAAATGGCACTGGCTGCTGAGGGAGGCACGGCAAGGCCGCGCGTGCGCATCCGATTCCGGCACGATTGAAACGCTAGCTTAGCGGAATGAGGCCGTACTCGCGACCTGCCTCGATGGTGAGTTTCTCTATGAGAGTCTGGATCTCTTGCCTGAGAACTCGCATCCCCCTTGTGACTGGCCGGTTCGAAGCTTCTGCAAGCATGAGCCGAGTCTCCAGCACCGGGTTCTCTATCGCGACTTCGGTGACTTTCCCTTGCTGGAACTCGGTCAAGTAAGCCGGACGAGCAAGCACGGTCGACGCCAGGCCTTCAACAACCAGTTCCTTTGCCAATGCCAGCGTGTCAACTTCATAGACGACGTTTAGCGTAATGCCAGCATGTCCTGCTGCAAGTTCTAGGGTACGGCGGAGCCCGTGATTCTTGCTCGAGAGCGTCAGAGGCAATCCATCCAGATCGGCGATTGAAATAGCGTTCTTCCGCTTGTTTGGTATCTTGGCGCCTGGATGTGTTACTAGGAAAAGCCGGGCCGCGCCAATCGCGTCAACGGCAACCGTTGCCGAGCGGCGAGCATCATGCAACACAGCGATGTCGAGTCTGCCGTCCACGAGCCATTCGTGGACGTAGCCGCTGTATCCCGAGACGATATTCACACTGAGCTTGGGGTACTTCTCCTGAACTAACTTCAGGAGCCTGAGGCCCATCAGGTTACATATCGTGGGAGTCAAACCGAGGATTACGGTCCCTTGTGGAGCTTCATGTACCGACTGCAAATCTCCAGCGATTGCTTCGAGCTGCCGAACCAGAGGCTTGGCTCTGGAAAGGAGAAGCTCGCCCTCTGGGGTAAGGGATACCCCGCGGCCATGCCTGTAGAGGAGACGAACCCCGCACTCGTCTTCCAGCTTTTGTATCTGGCGCCCGAGCGCGGGCTGCGCGATTCCGAGTACTGCAGCCGCCTTCGAGAAACTTCCAAAGTCAGCCACCTGCATCAGTAGTTCCAAGCGCCGAAGGTCCATCGCGACTCCCAGATAATATCGGCATAGCTTATCACCACCTATCGTTTTTTGGGGTCCCCTCACTCCCGCCGCGTCACAATTCCGCGATCGTTTGGCACTATCTGGTGCCAGCAGGGCCGCGCTCCATACATGCGCTACACGCTAGGCGCTGTCCATCCCGACTAACCGACGGGTTGATTCATTGAACGTTTCCGATGCAAACGTACTTCTTCTCGAGGTATTCCTCAATCCCGTACATCGAGCCTTCTTTCCCAAAGCCAGACTCCTTGACGCCGCCGAAAGGCGCGACCTCCGTTGAAACAGCGCCTTCATTAATACCAACAATGCCGAAATCGAGCGCCTCGGAGATGCGTAGTGCACGATTCAGATCCTTGGTGTAAAAGTAGGCCGCCAATCCGTAGGGCGTGCCGTTTGCAATCTGGACCGCTTCGGCATCGTCTGAGAAGCGTTGTACTGCTACGACCGGCCCGAAGATCTCTTCTCGAGAGATTTCCATGTTGGAAGTCACGTCCGTCAACACTGTTGGGGCGTAGAACAACGGTCCGGCTTTGTGCTGATGGCCGCCCGCTAGCACAGTCGCGCCGCCGTCCACGGCCTCCTTGACGAGCCTGCCGACCTTGTGGATCGCCTTCTCGTCGATGAGCGGGCCGAGTTGAGATTCAGGCTCGAAGCCATCCCCCATTGTCATGCCAGACACTGCCGCGGAGAGCTTGGCAACAAACTCGTCGTGGCACGAGGTATGCACCAAGAATCGATTTGCACAGACACAAGTCTGACCTGCATTGCGGAACTTCGAGGCCATGGCGCCCACGACGGCAGCATCAAGATCGGCGTCCTCAAACACGATGAACGGAGCATTGCCGCCGAGTTCCAGAGACAGCTTCTTGACCGTTTCAGCAGCGGCGGCCATCAGCATCTTGCCGACAGGCGTGGAGCCGGTAAACGACAGTTTGCGGACCGCCGGGTTGCTCAGCAACTCTCCGCCAATCTCGGCGGCTTCTCCGGTCAGTACCGAGATTGTGCCTGGAGGAAAGCCAGCCTCTTCGGCCAGTACACAAAGCGCCAACGCAGAGAAGGGAGTCTGCTGTGCAGGTTTGAGGACAACAGTACATCCGGCTGCCAGAGCAGGACCTACCTTGCGCGTTACCATAGCCGACGGAAAATTCCAGGGTGTAATTGCCGCGCAGACACCGACGGGCTGCTTGGTTACGGAGATGCGCTGCGAGGATTTTGGCGCAAGAATCGTATCGCCATATACGCGCTTCGCTTCTTCCGCGAACCACTCGAGATAGGCAGCCGCGTAGTCGATCTCCGCGCGCGATTCGGCAAGTGGCTTGCCTTGCTCGGCGGTCATGATCACTGCAAGATCCTCTTTGTGCTCGAGCACTAGCTCGTACCATCTGCGGATCAGCGCCGCACGCTGCTTGCCCGTCAGTCGCTTGAACTCATGAAACGCGAGTTCGGCTACGCCAATGGTTTCCTTGGTCTGAGCAGCAGATATATTGGGCACATAGCCAATAACCTCTCCGGTCGATGGATTCCGAACTTCCAGGGCTTCATTCCCACAGGGATTCCACCTGCCCGCAAGGTATGCGGCTTCTCGGAAGAGATCGGGGCGAGAGAGTTTCATGTCGTATCCTTGATTTGGCTCTTGCCGCATGGCCCACGGACCAGTATTGGTCTTTCGGGCTCGGCGCAACGTTTCATCCTAGGCGGTGTGATCTGATCTACCTGCCTGCCAGGCGTGTCTCATATACAGAACCGAGCGCGGATGTTCCCTCGTTGCGCAGTTCCTACGTCGAGACCTGATTCATCTGATTTAATTGCCGGATCGTTCGACGGCCGCCACCTCCGATTTCGTGCCGGGAAGGATGGCAGAGAGGCTCGACTGCACCTCAATGAAATAGGGGCGTCGAGCATCCAGACCACGCGCAATGGCGGCGTCGATCTCTTCCAGCTTCGTGAGGCGCTCCGCCTCAACACCGAACGAACGGGCGATCCCTATGAAGTCCGGATTGCTTAGTGTCGTCCCGACGTGGCGACCCGGATAGGTCTTTTCTTGGTGCACACGAATGGAGCCATAACAATTGTTGTTAGACAGAATAAAGAGGATCGGCAGATTCCGTTCCACCGCAGCAATGATTTCATTTCCCGTCATCAGGAAGCCACCGTCCCCAACTAGGCACACGACAGTATGATCCTTCAACCGCAGTTGAGAGGC
Source organism: Cupriavidus sp. 05T41 (assembly GCF_056396525.1). NCBI lineage: Bacteria > Pseudomonadati > Pseudomonadota > Betaproteobacteria > Burkholderiales > Burkholderiaceae > Cupriavidus > Cupriavidus sp. 05T41. Next base: position 28,101 of record NZ_JBFTLQ010000024.1, on the reverse strand, counting down.
CACCGCCGACGGCGTACCATAACCCATTGCGCCGGAGAGAGGAGCCATCAGGCGCTGCGGGAAAACAAACGGGAAGTGCCGGTAGACAGGAGCTGCGAACGTGCCCGCGTCGAGACAGACAATGGTGTTCTTGGGGGCAACATTGGCAAGCCTTTCCACCACCTTTACAAAGGGTACACCGTCGCTCGCCTGGAGCAGAGGCCAAGCGGAGATTCGTTTGTGGATAGCCCCCAGATTGCCTGCCCATTCCATGCGTTCACTCGGGATCGAGGTGCACGCGCAATTTGCGAGCTGTGCCGCGAACAGTTCGGGGTCGCACAGGAGCCCAATGTCGGGAGCGAAATGAAGGCCGACTATATGCTCATCCGGATAAACGTGAACAAGGTTCTGATGGGGTTTCGGAAGCGCGGGAAACGTATAGCCCTGGCTCGTGATATCGCCAAGACGAGTACCCAGTGCGATGATCAGGTCGCTCGTCCCAAACGCTTCGATCTGGTCCTTCGGGTTGGCGAGACCCAACTCGCCAACGAACAACTGGTGCGTGCAAGGGAAAATGTCGTGCTGCCGGAAAGAGACCGCGACCGGGACATGAAACTTCTCCGCAAGATTCTGCAGCGCATGGCGCCCGGCTGGCGAATCCAACGCACCACCTGCGATAATCAGCGGACGTCTAGCGTGGTCCAGCAACGCCGCGACCTTGGCCAGGGATTCTTCTGTTGGTACCACAGCTTCGTGCCGGACTGCCTGCCAGACTGGCTGTACAACTTCCTGCTGCTGGATATCCTCCGGCACGACCATTACGACAGGACCCGGCGTGCCCGAAGTCGCAATGCGGATCGCCTTAAACGCCGCGTCCGCCAGCTTGGCCGGGTCGGTCACTTCGACCACCCACTTCGCGATTGACCCAAACATCTGCTGATAGTCGATTTCTTGAAAGGCCTCCTTTCGGAGATCCGCCTTTGGAATCTGGCCGACCACAAGGATCAGTGGTATGGCGTCCTGCTGGGCAGTGTGGACGGCAATCGATGCATTAGTGGCGCCCGGACCGCGGCTTACCATCACAACGCCAGGCCGGCGGGTCAACCGGCCATCGGCGCATGCCATGAAGCCGGCCCCGCCTTCATGCCGGCAAGTTATGACATCAATCTCCGGAAATTCATTGAGGGCATCCAGGATGCCTAGGTAGCTTTCACCGGGCACGAGAAACACCCGATCAATACCATTGGCGGCAAAGACAGAGAGCATCGAGTGGGAAGAGGTAGCGGTCTTAGTGCGTGTCATTTTTCCGTGCAGCGTGTGCTGCGTCTCCATGGAGTTGCTATGGCCTTATTCTTCTACCGATCTGGCTATCCATCAATTGGTTGGCTTTTATATCAGCTATGCTTTTTAGGCACCACTTAGATCGGAACCTTGCCAGGACATTGCCCGGGCCGTATTCCTCAACTACCTTCAGTGCTTCGGTGGCGCAGTCTCGCAGAAGCTTGGTCGATCGACATAAAGATCAAGCCAGGCCCCCAGAGAGGGATACTCCTTTCGCCACTCAATGTCCGGGCACCGAAAAGAGAGGTAGTCCAGAGCACAAGCCACGGAAATGCTGCCGAGGTTTGTATGCGAAGGGAGCCAGCGCTCCGCCAGCACCCCCACGCTACGTCGAATCGTCTCCTCCCTCCGGAGAAGCCAGGGCTGCGTATCAGTTCTTCGCGCCTCAAGAAAGAAAGCCATCGTAGCGCCCATGACTCCGTCGGCTATCGCTTGCAGCCTAAGCACGTCGATTCGTGGTTCAAAGGCTCGCGGAATCAGAGACTCGATCGGTGACAGTCCATCCAGGTACTCACAGATCAGTGGACTGTCGAACAATGACCCGTTACCGCGCTGCAAGGTCAGCACCTCGGCCAGAGGATTCAGGGAAAGCAGCTCGGCGCCGTTCCCGTTGGGATTCACTACGACCTCGTCGATGATGTCGAGCAAGCCTTTCTCACGCACCGCAACCCGCACTTTCCTGGCATATGGCGAGTCGGGACTGTAGAGCAGCTCCATTATCGCTGCCGGTTTCCGGGTACCGGCATCGGCTTTGCCACCCATCGGTTCCGCACGCTAAGCGGCATCACCACGGCATACCGGCCACACGCCATCGCCCCCCTGCTAACGGCTCGCGAAGCGCCTCGCAGGATAGTGCGCGGTTCTGCACCCGATCGCACGCTCTGACTATCCTGGAAATTCCCATACGTTCTCTACGCTACCTATGCAATTGGAAGCCGGTGCTCGCCACCGAGGAAGGTGAGACGGGCGCCGCACGCTTACCGCCAATTTGGTACAAGCGCAACGAACTTGCAATGGCATATTGTCTATAGCAGTTAGACCGTTTCAGCATGGGGATGGCGATCTGTCGAACCAAAGATGCCGTAAAATCACTACGGATCTGGCGCGGGAGTCGCTTGCCCGTCTTTGGCGGCGGCTTTCGCTTCCGTCGTTTGACCCATCTTTGCATTTTTGGCTGACCCACAGCTTCCGCCTGAGGTCCTAGATCCGCCGCGTAGGTGGTGTCGCCAAGCCAGGTCACCGGCACTTGCAAAATACGGGGCAGGCTCGCATGCAAGTCAACACCCGAGAGACCACTGCAGGTTCGACGCGCTACTGGCGATTGCCGCTGCGCCAGACGGCCCGATGCTGGCGAAGCGCGGCTCGCGCTGTACTGGCCCGGTGCTCGTCGATCCAGGCGTACTTCACCGTGCCCCCTTCGCAAAGTACGCCGTCGCTCGGTGTAGGTCGCAACTATCCGCATAGGGGGCGACAGCCTCGGTTGGCCCCGTTAGGAACCTGACATTGCCCACAAGTTGCGGTCGGAAAAGCGTGAACGGCCGCTTCGGCCGACAACGCGACGGACACGGTCGGCACGCGAGGGGCCGTTGTCTGGGCGAAGGCGACATTCAAATGTCCATATAGTGGCGCGGACCACTGGCCGTAGATGGCCGGAAAGGGACCACGGTCATCTGGGAGTCGGGGCGCCTTAGCGTCGAGATCGGCCGTGCGGAGCGTGCCTCCGCCAGGAGAGCGCCGCGGCTGAGCAGCAAGAGCGCGGCCTCACCCACGCCGCGTGCCGCGGGACTATCGCGCCGCAGTCGATTCGCGCTCGAACTCGCGGATCACCGGGTTGCCAAGGATGGCATCCCTTCCCGCTTCGATCAGGCTATCGACGTCTTTCTCGGGCAGACGAAGTCTGGTCGGCAGATCGTTCAGACTTGCAGCACGCTCCTTGTCGAGGACCTCAAACGATATCCGCGTGACGAAGAAATCGACTTCGTCGCACCGCCAGCCTGGGAGGCGTGCAGCGATCTCCTGCTGCCGAGAATACGGCATCCCACACCGATAGGCCAAGAGGTCGTCGCGCCACTGCTGCATCATGGGAACGAAGGCGTCATAGCTCATTCGAACGTTGGTCGCCATTGCCGCGTCGATGGCCGCGCTTGCGACTTCGATTCCGGATGGGCCAATCTGGCTTTGGTTCAAATCGCCGCGCGGGCCCTGACCGGCGTCAACAACGATGAAAAGTAGCCGCCGCACCTTGATCGCGTCGTTCTCGCTCATGGGACCATAAGCCGTGCCCAGCAGCAGGCGCGATTGTAGAATGGTAGCCAATCCGTAGTTGTCGGACACCCCGCCGTCGACCAGCTTGATGTACTTTCCCTTCGACGTGTCCCTGAGACCGCGAACGGCGTTTGCCAACGCGCCACGCAGCAGCGATCGCCCAGGCGCCTGGGCGTGGTCAAGGTTCGGCAGCGGTGCGCTACAAGCCTCGGGATGCTTTTGAAGGACGATCGGTGCGAAGAAGAGCGGGACCGCCATGGATGCGGCGACGGCCTCGGAAACGGGAAAGCTCGCAAGATCACTGCATAGCGCATCGAATGCCAACTGGCTGAACGGAAACGCGACCCGGTAGTAGACGTTCGTGGCATTGATCCAAACGATTGGCTTGCCGCGGCGGAACATGTCGGCGTACGTCGCGCCCTTGAACACGTCTTCGTCGAGCCATGTCTGGAGATCTTCCCGATCGTTGAGCCCCCCCGCGAAGAGGCGTGCAACGTTGACCGGATTCAGGAGACTGAAGCGAAGTCCCGCCTCTCCGTTCTTCAGGAGCACTGATCGAAAGGTCGCCAGGCTGGCCGTGCCGTGCAGACCGTAGTACGCAGCGGTGATGGAGCCTCCGGACACGCTGCTAATGAATGCGACGTCGTCGAGCAGGGACGCGCCCCCAGGACCTCTCATGGCGTTGAGCCCCTGCAGCGCCCCGAAGGCGAAGGCTGCGGCTCGCGTGCCACCGCCAGAGAACGACATGGCGATGGCTGTCTGGTCGACGACGTCGATGGGTTCGCGCATGGCCGCGGATGCGCTGCCAGCCGCGGCCTGAGGCAGATTGCGCGGAGCATTGTGAGGAAGCGACCCGCAGGCACTGAGTCCCGCAAGTAGAAGTAGCATCAGCGTGTGGTAGGCCCTGCCGCAGGCGCGTCGCTCACTCCCTGCCCCCCATTTGCCAAGGCAGGCTGCTTTTGTGGCGAAGAGTGTGGTCATGTCGAAACTCACATTGGACGAGGTCAGGAACGTGCTCGGCGTGGTGGCGGCCCGCAGAAAGGGGGGATCGTTCTTTTGCTGCAAGTTGATACGGTCGCGCTCCCAAATTTCCTGTGAATCAACGATTTGCGAAAGACTCGACATTCTCGATATAAAGGGAAGTCGGAAAGCCTCGCTGCGAGAGGCTTTCCGGACGGTCGCCGTATCAATCTGCAGCAAAGGGACGATCACCCAAAATCGCCTGATGCAGACGTTCGCGCCCCGCCCGAAGGGCAGGCGTCCGGCGGGCCAGTGAATGGTCTAGAGGACAATACCGTGCTCTGTCGTTGGTTCGAGGACATCGCTCTTCTCGCCAAGCATGTCCATGAGCTCGCTTTCGATCTTCCAGCTGATCTGCGCCATGGGCACGTCATTGGGGTTTCCTTCGAACGGGTTTTCCGTGCTTTCACCCACCTGCTCCAGCACTAGGTACATCCACGAGATCATCGTGCTGAATGGAATGACCAGCCAGATCATATTGCCATGCATGACGCCTGAAACGCTGTCATTGAGCTTTTCGAACTCCGTAAGAATGCCGAAGGGCAGCAGCAGGCAAAAGGTACGGACAAAGAGCTTGTTTATGACCTCGTATTGCCTGGGATATGGATAGTCCTTGACACGCTCTGCCCTTCCTTGCTGCGCGAAGAGGCCCCTGATTGATCCAACGAATTCCAGATAGAAGGCATTGCTGATCTCGCCGACATCAAGCAACCGCCTGATTGTTGCCGCTTGCGTTCCCAGCAAGCGGGTTGTCCTGCTCTCGGCGTGCAGAACCGAGTCGAGTTCGGCCAGTGGCAGATAGCGCGCAAGCGCCAGTTCCAATGGCGTCTCCCACTCGGGAACCCGGTAGTATTTCCGGTACTCCACATTGGCTACCTTGCCCGCATTTTCCCAGATGCGTGGGCTTCTCAGTTGATAGCGGAGTGCCGTCAGCCACGCGCAATGCCGGAGAATCAGTTCTCGCCCCGCCGCCGGTCCTGCCGGAAAGTCCCGGCTCATCACACCCAGACTCCGGCTGCCATTCAGGATGTCAGTCCAGATCTGCTGTGCCTCCAGGGCCCTGCCGTAGGTCTGCACGTTCCTGAAACCCACGATGAATGACGTGGCCGTGCCCAGCAGCACCACAACGGAGACCGGGATCGACAGCCATTTCACCCCGAGGAACTGGTAGAGGAAAACGGGCAGCGAACTGCATGCGAGGGAGGCATAGAGTTGCCGTCTCGACCAGAGCGTGAATTCGAATAATGTGTACGATTTTCCCAAGTGCATGATGCGCATCTCGCGGCAGTGTGGCAGAACGCAGGCCGAGTATCAGTGGGCGGAGGCCGCGGTGCCGGACATGGCCCCCTTGTCGGGCTTCGTGAACCAGATCAACGGAATGATGGCGGCGAAGATCACGCCTGAAATCCAGAATATGTCGTTTAGGCCGAGCATGATGGCTTGCGTGTTCAGGCTGCGCTCGAACCAGGCAATGGCTTGCTGGGGGGATAAGCCAAGAGTGGACTGGATCGAATTGATGGCCGCGCCATACAGTGGGTTGTTCGGGCTGGCCTGCTCCACAAGGCGCGCGTGGTGCAGCACGGCCCGGTTGTTCCAGCCGGTCGTGGCCAGCGACGTGCCCACTGCGCCACAGAACACCCTGACGAAGTTGGACAGGCCGGCGGCGGCCGGCATTTTTTCCGGCGGCAGGCCCGACAGGATGATTGCCGTCAGCGGGACGAAGAACAGCGCGGTTGGAATGCCTTGCAGCAATGTCGGCAGTACAAGCGTGAAAGTGTCTACGCCGATGCTGTACTGCGAGCGCATGAAGAACACGCCGGCAAAGCCGAGGAAGGAAAGTGTGGCGAGGACGCGCAGGTCCGACCTGGGCAGGATCTTGCCCACCACCGGCGCAAGCAGAACGGCAAAGATGCCCAGCGGCGCCATCGCCAGACCGGCGTCGACGGCGGGGTATGCCAGGTATTGCTGCATCCACTGAGGCAGGACGACCAGGTTAGCAAAGAAAACGGCGAAGGCCACCGAGATGGCGACCGTACCGGTCAGGAAATTGCGGCCCTTGAACAGGCGCAGGTCGACGATCGGATTCGCTTCGGTCAGTTCCCAGATCACGAAGAAAAGGAAGCTGAGCAGCGCGACGATGGCAAGGGTGACAATGACCGGCGAGCTGAACCAGTCCAGGTCCTTGCCCTTGTCGAGCATGATCTGCAGCGACGCTACCCAGGTGATGAGCGAGGCCAGGCCCACGAGGTCGATCGGCAGCTTGCGCGTCGGCGTTTCGCGGTCACGGTAGATCGCCCAGGTGACGGCTGCAGCGAACAGTCCGACAGGGACATTGATGTAGAAGATCCACGACCACGAATAGCTGTCGGTCATCCACCCGCCCAGGGCCGGGCCGGCGATGGGCCCAACCGTGGCCGTCATCGCCCACAGCGCAAGTGCCACGGCATTCTTCTCCTTGGGATAGGAGGACAGCAGGATCGATTGCGAGAGCGGAATCAGGGGGCCCGCTACCACGCCCTGCAATATGCGCGCGGCCAACAGCATGGCCAGGTTGGGTGCGATGCCGCACAGCCACGACGACAGCACGAACATGAGGATGGCACCCACGAACAGGCGGATCTGGCCGACGCGCTGGGTTAACCAGCCGGTCAGCGGTATTGCCACGGCGTTAGCGGCGGCGAACAGTGTAATGACCCAGGTGCCTTCGTCCACGGAGACGCCAAGGTTGCCGGAAATCGTCGGGATCGCGACGTTGGCGATCGACGAGTCCAGCACGTTCATGAAAGTGGCGAGAGCCACGGCGAAGCTACCCGCTACAAGTTTGGCTCCGGTCAATGGGATTGGCACGAGTGTGGTCTGGGCTTGGGACTGCATGATGCGTTCGCGGGTTGGATGTGACGAGTGATATAACCGTTGCGTCAGCTCTATGAGCAGAGGCAGGCCATTGCCGGAGCGCGCTGCCTATGCGGCTGGCGACTCGGCGCGATGTGCTGACGCGCCTGGGGCCGCTTGCATACTGCGCCGTGCCGGGTGGGGTCCGGCCTTCTGCTTTTGTTGCGCCGCGTGTTCAGCCGCCAGTTCCGCGCTGGCTGTACCGTTACGGTTCTGCGAGACGATCCGCGCGATTTCGCGATCGGCTTCCTCGCCGAAGCGCTGGAACACGTCGGTGCGATAGGTCGTGCGGTACGGCGCTTCGTTACCACTGCGGCTGCCACTCGCGAGGCGCAAGCCGTCTTCCTTGCGCGTTTTCACGTCGATCTGCATCGACAGACCGATTTGCAACGGATGCTCGCGCAACTCCGCCGGATCGAGCTGAACGCGCACGGGCACGCGCTGCACCACCTTGATCCAGTTGCCGGTGGCATTCTGCGCGGGTAGGGCCGAGAACGCGTTGCCGGTGCCGGCCGAGAAGCCCACCACCTTGCCGTGGTAGGTCACATTGCTGCCATACAGGTCGGCATGCAGTTCAACCGGCTGGCCGATGTGGATGTGCTGGAGCTGAACTTCCTTGAAATTGGCGTCGACCCACACGCCGTCGAGCGGCACAATGGCCATCAGCGGGTTGCCGGGGGCCACGCGCTGGCCAACCTGCACGGAGCGGCGCGCCACGTAGCCGGTGACGGGCGCGGGAAGTGTGTTGCGAGCATGGGCCAAGTAGGCTTCCCGCACTTTGGACGCGGCGGCCAGGACGCTGGGATGGTCGGCAACGGTGGCCTGGTCTGTCAGTGTATGGTTGGAGGCAAGCTGCTGACGCGCGGTCTCGAGCGCGGCTTCGGCGGCCTTGAGTGCGTCGCGGGCGTGGGCGACGTCTTCGGCGGCCACCGCACCGGATTCGACAACCTCGGTGCGGCGGCGCAGATCGTCCTTTGCGCGAGCGAGGTCGGTCTGGCGCTGCTGCACCGTCGCGGCCAGTACATTGTTGTTGAGATAGAGCGCGCTAACTTGCCGCACGGTCTGGCCAAGCGCTGCCTCGGCATTGGCGAGCGCAATCTTTGCATCGGCAGCGTCGAGCGTGACTATGGGCTCGCCGGCCTTGACGATCTGTGTATCGTCGGCGTTGACTGCTACCACCGTGCCGCTCACTTGCGGCGTGAGTTGGATCAGGTTGCCATTGACATAGGCGTCATCGGTTTCCTCGTGGAATCGAGCCACTGTGTAGTAGTACACGCCGTAGCTGGCTGCCGCGAGCGCTGTGGTTAAGCCGACCAGGGCAAGCAGGTGCTTGCGGGTGTCCTTGCTGGCGGGCCGGGTGCCGGCGGTTGACTGGGCGCTGATCTGTTCAGCGGCGGGGGCGGAATTGGTCGTTTCGTGCATGGCGTCACCTGTTCGTGTTCACTGAAAGCGGAATCAGCGGGCGAGCGCCGCTTGTCCGGTCGAGTAAAAGGTATCCGTATAGCCGCCGCCCAGCGCAGCGGCCAACGCGACCTGCCGGTCGCGACGCGTCATGCGCAGGTTGGCGAGTATCTGCCTGCTGGCCAACGCGTTGGTCTGTGCATTCAGCACCGTCAGTTGCGTGGTCAGGCCAGCCTTGTATTGCGCCAGCGCCAAGGTCAGAGCGCGTTGCGCGGCGGTATCGGTACGCACGGCATTGTCGATCTGCGTGTCGATAGCACGGATGTCCGAGAGTTGCGTGGCAACATCGGTCAAGGCATTGACCAGAGTCTCGTTGTAGTTGGCCACGGCGAAGTCGAATTCGGCATAGCGGCCCTTGAGTTGGGCGCGCAGTGCTCCTCCGTCGAAGATCGGCAGGTGAATCGCAGGCCCAAACGAGGCGGTGCGACTGGCGGCCCGCAGGAAGCGGCCCCAGCCAAAGGCATCGAGGCCGATCATGGCGCTCAGGTTGATGTCCGGATAGAACTCGGCCTTGGCCACCTTGATGTCGTGAAGGATCGCGTCCACGCGCCAGCGCGCGGCGACGATATCCGGGCGCCGCGAAACCAGATCGGCCGGCAGGTTGTCGGGTAGGCGGACGTCGTCGCCGACTTCGAGGGCCGGACGGTCGATCGCCATGCCGCGGTCCGGGCCCTGTCCGAGCAATGCGCCCAGCTGGTAGCGCGTGCGCTGGATGCCGCCGGCTAGCGAGGACAACGCAACTGCGCTTGCGGCCAGGTTGGCTTCCGCGGTGCGCTTTTCGACCTCGGTATCCAGGCCCATGGTGACGCGCCCGTTGGACACGCGCAGCACTTCGCGGCGCTGCTTCACTTCATCCTTGGCGATGTCATGCAGCGCGTAGAGGCGCGCTAGTTCGTTATAGGCACGGGCAATTGCGCTGCTGAGTGCCAGCTTGACCTGTTCCGCCTCGGCCTCGCTGGCACGCAGCGCGGACACCGCAGACTTGAGCGCCTCCCGGTTTTTGCCCCACAGGTCGAGTTCATACGATGCATTAATGAAGCCCTTGTTCTCGGACTGCCACGAGCCAGCGAAGGGGGGCGGTATCAGCGTACTTTCCGAAAAGCGCTGGCGCGTCCAGGAGTAACCGGCACCCACTTGCGGCAATGTGTTGGCGTTGGCGCCTTCGCTGAACGCGGTAGCGGCGGCCACGCGGGCACGGGCCTTTTCGAGCGAAGGGCTGCCGATCAGCGCCTCGTCGATCAGCGCTTTGAGTTGCGTGTCGCCGAACTGGCCGGCCCAGTCGGCTGAGGGCCAGCGGCCTTGCTCGGCGGGGATGCTCTGCGTGGTGGCGTAGCTGGTGGCGTCGGTGATGTGCTTGTCGCTCTTGATGCCGGCATAGTTGGCACAGCCGGCCAACGCGGCGACCATCAGCGCGGAAACGGCGGGTCCGGCGAAGCGGCGCGCTCGATGATGGCGCTGCGATGCGACGATCAGCAGATCGCGGCGCGAGGGAATCGTTGTCGACATGCTCATGATCCTGCTCAGGTGTTGTGTCGAATGGCAAAGAGCCGCCCCCCGGTCGCGTGCGGACCGACGGATCGTCTCTCTTGGAAAACAGGGAGCGCGGCAGGAACACTGCGGTGGAGTCATTCCTATCCGCAGAAGATGCACCGGCGTTGCCGGTGCCTGCGCGAACGGCTCTTCTACTTCACCGGGGTCAGGATCGGTGCGCCCTTGTTCTTGAGCAGGAAAACGACAAACCTGGCCGGCTGCGTGGAACTGGCATTACGTCCGACGGTATGGATGTCGTTGCGGCCCTTCGTGGAACGTATCGCCAGCCTTGAGCGTCACCTCCTTGCTGCCCTTAACCCCCATGACGATGCTGCCCTCGATCACATAAATGAAGGCGTGCCCGTGGTGACGGTGCACGGGATCGACACTGCCTGGCGGATACTCCACGACGATCATCTGGGCTTCCTTGCCCGGATATTCGGGCAACAGCTCCGTGGCCAGCGGCGTGACTTTGGCCTCCGGCTCGGCGACTGCCGGCTGTGCAACCAGCAGGCACGACAACATCAGGGGTGCCGCAATCGAAATGACGCCCCTTCATGGCATTACTCCAGATTGGCCTTGTCGAGCCCGAACATTTTGTCCAACGAGCCCGGCACCATGCGAAACGCTACGTTCAGGCGATTCCAGTTATTGATCGCGCCCACGAGGAACGTGAGATCTGACAGCTCCTTTTCGGAATACTGAGTGCGTACTCGTTCGTAGATATCATCCGACACGCCTTGGGCGGGAAGCTGGGTCAACACCTCGGTCCATTCCAGCGCGGCGCGCTCGCGCGGCGAGAACAGTGTCGACTCGCGCCAGACCATCACGTGATACAGGCGCAGTTCGCGCTCGCCGTGGATCTTCGCCGTTTTGATATGCATGTCGACGCAAAATGCGCAGCCGTTGAGCTGTGACGCGCGAATCTCCACGAGTTCGCGGATCTGCGACTCGATAGTCGTTTTCGCAAACAGCGCGCCAAGCTCCACGAGCTTTTTTGTCAGTTCCGAGGAGTGCTGAAAGTAGTTGAGGCGTTGCGTCATGATCTTTGTTCCTGAGCTGGAGGGGTTGTGTTCGCCGAACCTGCGTCGAACAATTTGCCGCAGGACCTGCTTGGGATGCATCGTAGCCGTCCATCGGGGGGGGCAGTAGTACCGGCAAGGTGCGCACTCTGTTGCCGCTTCGACACCAATCTGTCCGCCAGGCATTGAAGATAACCACGAACTTTTACCGCAGTCGATGGCATGCATCGAGGTCCAATGCTCAGCCCGAAACCGTGACAACGCTGCGTATCCCCTCACGGGCCATCTTTGCATACGGGCAGAGGCGCTCCGTATTGCGAACGAGCTCTTCCGCGACATGCCTGTCTACGCCCGGCATACGGACGCTAACGTCGGCAATCAGGGCATAGCCCCCGTCCATAGGATCGCGGCCGAAAGAGACCTCGACCGCAACCGTTGCCCCTTGGATATCAATCCGCTCGCGCTTTGCCAGGAGACTCAGCGCCCCATGAAAGCAAGCGGCGTAGCCGGCGGCAAAAAGCTGCTCGGGATTGGTGCCGCTTCCCGGCCCGCCCAGCGCGAGGGGCAATCGCAGATCGAGGATGAGGTTGTCATCGTCGGATCTCGCGACGCCCGATGCACGGCCGTGTCCGGACTCTCCCCCCGACACCGTGACCGTTGTCGTATAGAGCGCAGTGAATCCTTGCCCCCGGTACTTGTCGAGCAACGTAAGGGGTGGAGGTTGCAATCTCTCGTTGTCCATACGATATCCACCAGGCGCCTGTTGACGAATATTGCATGCTAGGTAAAAGCATGAGACCGCACCAGATCGGCTCGGGACGCACAGTGTTTCCAACTTTGCATCAATCAGACGCTGCGCAGGCAGCCTACATCGGCCTTGGTGCTGGAGAAGGTCGATCAAGGTGGGGTTGGCTGGCAGAAGATCGTAACTTGGCGCCTTGTCGATACACCTTCAGGCGGTATTCGCGGGGGCAGAGTCCGAAGTGTAAAGCCACGCATATCCGCTCTTTGCTGCCAAAGCCGCACTCCCTCGCAACCAGGTCCATCGGTTGGATTGCGCCCTGGAGTAGAAGCCGCGCGTCTTTCGGCGAGAGTACTCGACGACGTTAGCGGGCGTATGCGGGCTCTTATGCCAGAGTCGTCCGCAAGCTGCCTGCCCACTGGCTTCTGGAACAGTGCCGCAGTTTCACCAATTGGTGTCGAGGAGGAAACAGTGAGTGTTCTGATGCGTATCTACCCAGGTATGGACTTCGTACCTACGATAGTGACTTCAACGGAGGTACGTTGGTGGTGCCTCGCCTTGGAAGCTCTCATGTTAATCGGCTCACAACTTCACCGGCTTTGACCAGCGCAGAATGCAGCATTGAGGTCAGTGCGCTTGCCATTGAGTGATCAACCAATACAGGCCACGGAATTGATGCAAGAAATGGATACGCGTTGATCAATAACAGCAGAACATTTCTGCGCATGGGGTGTGCTTGGTGTCGTGCATTGTTGGCATCTCCGTTATCGCATGCTGGCCAATCTCCGGTATGGCCGCTTCGTCTAGGTTGACGCGATGCGACGGCGGCGAGCGTTATTACGCGATATGAGACCCGCCAGGCGCCTCCGCGCAACCATTTCCTTTCATATGGGAGAATTTGCCATGAAGATCGTCGTAATCGGTGGTTCCGGCCTGATCGGCTCGCGTGTTGCCGCGCTGCTCAGCAAGGCGGGCCACGAGGTGCTCGCCGCGTCGCCGCGCAGCGGTGTGAACACAGTTACGGGCGACGGCCTGAGCGACGCGCTCGCGGGCGCGGACGTCGTCGTGGATGTGACGAATGCGCCGTCATGGGAGCCCCAGGCGGTGCTCGATTTCTTCCGCACCTCGGCGCGCAATCTCGGCAAGTCTGAAGTGGCCGCAGGCGTGCGCCATCACGTCGCGCTGTCGATCGTCGGCGCCGACCGCATGGCGGAGAACGCGTATTTCGCTGCCAAGGTCGCGCAGGAGGAGGGGGTCGAAGCAGCGGGGGTGCCATACACGATCGTGCGCGCGACGCAATTCATGGAATTCATCGGCGGTATCGCGGATTTCAGCACTGAGGGCGGCACAGCGCGCGTCGGCGATGGGCTGTTTCAGCCGATCGCCGCGAATGACGTCGCGAGCGCTCTCGCACAGGTTGCACTCGCTGCCCCGCTGAACGGCACGGTCGAGATCGCGGGCCCGGACCGCGCACCCTTCGCGGACATCGTCGCGCGTTATCTAAAATCAGTGGGCGACGCACGCCCGGTAGTGACGGATCGCGACGCGCGGTACTACGGCGGGCGTGTCGAACAACAGTCGCTCGTGCCGCTCGGCGACGCGCGGATTGGCCGCATCAGTCTCGACCAGTGGCTCGCGCAGGCCAAAAAAGACTGATCCCGGGCTACCAACGACATGTTTCGGGCCAGCGGAAATGATCAATCAGACTCATCGGAGCGCGGCATTCGTCTCAGCTTGCCGAATCGCGCTGACGCGTTGTCCACGAGTTTTGCCGCGAGTTATACAGGCATCATGGCATTCATAGCCGTGGCGAACGAGGGGAGTTTCACCAAGGCCGCCGAGCGTTTGGGCATCGGCAGACCAGCAGTCAGCCGGAACGTCCAGAAACTCGAAGCATTGTTGAGTACGCGACTCTTTTTGCGCACCACGCGCACCACTCAATTGACGAGCGAAGGCCAACGGTTCTTCGAGAACTGTCACCAGGGTGTCACGCACATCGTAGAGGCCATGAATGACATGCTGGAGCTGCGCCAGGGCCCGCCGCGCGGCATTGTCCGTATCAGCTCGACGGTAGGTTTCGGCAGAAAGGTGGTCGCGCCGCTGCTGGAGATATTCATGAAAGCCTACCCCGAGATCGGCATCGATCTGCTGCTCGACGACCGGCCGACCGACTTTGCCTCCGAGAAAATCGACGTCGCGTTCCGCAAAGGCCGCATCGAGGACTCCAGCATCATTGCCAAGCAACTCATTCCGATGCAGATGGCGCTTTGCGCGGCGCCATCCTATGTGGCCACACACGGCCTGCCGCAGACGCTGGACGATCTGAGCCAGCACGAGTGCATCAACTTCCGCTTTTCCAGCGGCCGGGTGTTCGAATGGGAATTCAAGGTCGACGGTCACGTGCGGAAATACATGCCGACTGCCCGTCTCACGTTCAACGATGCCGATCTGGTGCTGCAAGCGGTTCTGGAGGGACGGGGCATTGCACAGATGGCCGGCTACCAGGTCTGCGACCACTTCGCAGCTAACGAACTCGTCATGGCGCTGGCCGGGCATGCCCCCGATGACCGAGGGCACTACATCTGCTACCTCAGTCGGCAACACTTGCCGACTCGCATTCGCGTCTTCATCGACTTCATGACGGAGAAAATCCGTGCACTCGACCTGAATTGTCTGACTGAATTCAATGCGGACAACGGTGTCCGCGGTGGTGGTCGCCTCGCCTGGCCCCTTCATGTTACGGACTGACGCATTGGTGCTAAAGAGGAAACGCCGAGGGGCTCGGTAAGTGCCTACCCCGGGATGACTTCGGTGCTTACCATGCCTTATCGGCATCCGGACGATGCAATGGAGGCGCTATCAGGACAAATCGGTAGGATAGGCGGGCACGGTAAACTGAAATACGGCGCCGCGAGTCATATTCGCGTCCAGCCGTAGCGTTCCGCCGTGCGCTTGTACGATCGAGCGGCATATGGACAGCCCGATGCCCATTCCCCCGCTCTTCGTCGTATAGAACGGCTCAAAGAGGTGCGCGATGTTCTCGGCTGCGACACCCGGCCCCGAATCGCGCACCGCTACAAGGACGGCACTCGGCTCATCCTTGCTGGTGCTAATCGTCAGTTCCCGCGGTCCGTCGTCAACCGTGCTCATCGCTTCAATGGCGTTGACAATCAGGTTCAGCATCGCCTGTTGGAGTTGTACCCGGTCGCCTTGAACGAGTGGCAGGTCCTCTGCAAGCTCCATCTGCACGGAAACGTTGTGTTTCATGGCTTCACCGCGCGTCAGGGTAATGACATCACGAATCGCTTCGTTGATCTGGACACATTCCATATACATCGGGGCATTTTTGACGAGACCACGTATGCGGTTCATGATCTCGCCGGCGCGCTTTGCGTCGTTGGTGATACGCTCCAACGCCAGCCGAACCTCCTCCAAATTTGGCAGCCGGGCGCCAAGCCAGCGTAGACCCGCCTCGGCATTGGCGGCGCACGCGAAGATTGGTTGCTTCAGCTCATGGCTGATCGAGGCTGTGATCTGCCCCATCGTCGTGATGCGGTTTGCGTGTGCCAACGCGGTCTGGATCTCGCGGTAGCGGCGCTCGCTTTCGCGCGCTTCGGCCTCCGCGCGCTTACGTTCGGTCAAATCGAGCACGAATGCGACACCCTGATCCGCGCTTTCATCGAAGCTCGCCACGCCGATCAGCACGGGCACCCGGCTGCCATCCCTTCGGAAATACTCCTTCTCGAACGGTTGCAGTCGGCCAGTCCTCCTGAGCTCTGGCAGCCATTGGTGGACATCGCGCTCCAGCCATTCCGGCGGCGTCAGGTCGATCCAGCGGAGGTGACTGCAGATGAGATCCCGACGTTCGTAACCCAGGATGCGGAGGAATGCGTCGTTGGCCTCGATGATGCGGCCTCCGAGTTCCCAGATGAAGATGCCGATAATGTCGGCGTCGACCAAGCGCTGGATCTTGGCTTCGCGCTCTTCAAGCTGTTGGTTCAGTATCGTCAAGGATTTCAAGTCAGCCTGCAACACGTCGCGGCACATGAGCAGAAGCCTGAGGAAGGGCTCGCAATAGTCGTTTCTCTCTTTGTCAAGCGCGCAAATCGTTCCGAAGATCTCGCCATCGGGCCAACTGATCGGGACACCCAGGTACGAGATCATTCCGAGTTTGATATCAGGGTTCGATTTCCACGCCTCGTCCTGGAGAGCGTCAGAAACAAGCAGCGGTTGGCGCGTCTTCATCACGGTCTCGCAATACAGCCCCGTGTTCAAAGGCGCGGTTTCGGCCGGATCGTAAGGATTCCCTGTGGACTCGCTGGATACGAAGACCTTTATGTTCGGCGGCTCTACTTGCATGATCAGTGCGGAAGGAACGCGCATGATCTCGGCGAGCAGATTGACAATCTCTTGCCACTTCTTGACGGTTTCGGGCGGTATAGGGATGGAATGCAGCATGATCGCTATTGCGCTGAGGAAGGATTGACCTCATCGAATCCTGTTCTCACGACAGGTGCCGGCTCCATTGCCGCATCCCGCAGTGCAGATCGGGTGGCAGTCTCCAAAGTTGAGCGCCTATCTCGGCTTGAATGGTAGTCCTTGTTCTGGCCGATTGCGACATGACCTTGGATTCCCATTTGGTACGTTGCTTCTCCCCGATGTGGCCTTGTCCCATTAGACGGCCCGAACAGTGTCGAAACGGGCACCTCTGCGGCACTTCTGGCCCTCGCACTGCGCGGCAATCAGGACGGATCGGACCGATAGGCGGGCACGGTGAACTGAACGATCGCGCCGCGCGGCAGGTTGGCGCTGACCGACAGACGACCGCCATGCGCATCGATGATCGAACGGCAGATCGACAGCCCCATTCCAAGACCGGTGGGCTTGGTTGTATAAAAGGGCACGAAGGCGTGATCGGCACTCTGCGGAGCAAAGCCAGGCCCCGAATCACGCACGGTGACGAGCACGCACCCGGGTTCCGCAACCCCTGAGCTGATAAGTAATTGCCGCGTGCCGTCGCTGACTTCGCGCATCGCCTCGAGCGCGTTGATGATGAGGTTCAGCAGCACTTGCTGCAGCGCGACGCGGTCGCCTTCGATATCTGGCAAGCCGTCCGAGAGTTGCGTCCGGACCGAGGCACCGCTCTTGGCGGTCTCTCCCCGGGTCAGCTCGATCACCTCGCGGATCGCCTCGTTAATGTCCACCGGCTCCTTGCGCGGTGGCGCCTTCCTGACCAGCTCGCGGATACGGTGCAGCACATCAGCGGCCCGATTGGCATCCTTGATGATCCGCCCAAGCACCTGTCCGACCTCGTCGATGTCGGGCGGCCGGGCGCTCAGCCAGCGCAGCGCGGCCTGGGCATTGGTTACCGTCGCAGCGATCGGTTGGTTGACTTCGTGCGCGATCGAGGCCGTGAGCTGCCCCATGGTGGCGAGGCGGGTAGCGTGCGCGAGCTCCGTCTGCACGTCGCGATAGCGCCGCTCGCTCTCGCGGACCCGTTCTTCCGCCTGCTTGCGCTCGGTCAGGTCGAGGACGAACGCGACTCCTTCCTTTCGGCTGTCGGCGAACGTCGCCAGACCGACGATGACGGGTACGCGGCTGCCGTCCTTCCTGATGTACTCCTTCTCGAAGGGTTGGGCGCGGCCCGTCTGCACCGCCTGCGCCAGGGCCTGTTCGCTGTCCTGGCGCGATTCCGGGGGCGTCAGGTCTATCCAGCGCACGCGACCCGAAACCAGATCCTCCCGCTCGTATCCCACCATGCGAAGGAATGCGTCGTTGGCTTCGATGATGTCACCGCCGGCATTCCAGACAATGATCCCGATGATGTTGGCATCGACGAGGCGCCGGATCTTGCCCTCCCGCTCCGCGAGGTCACGGTACAGGCGGGCATTCTCCAGCGAGCTTGCGGCCTGCGAAGCCACCAGCTTCAGCACGGCAATCCGGGTCGGGCTGAACGCGCAGGCCGTCAGGTTGTTCTCGAGGTAAAGCGCGCCCGTGAGCTTTGCCTGGTTGATCATGGGCATGCACAGAATGGATCGGGCGCGGCGCTGACGGATGTAGGGATCTGCAGCAAAAGAAGGCTCGGACGCGGCATCGTCGAGAACGACACTCTCCCGGGTACGCAGAACGTGGTAGAGAATCGACTCAGGCAGCATCTGCGCGCTTACCGGCTCATCGCGTAGCTGCAGATCGATGGCATCGCCGCCGGTCGTTGCCTGCGCTGCGATCCGCTGCTCGGCGCCGTCCGCCAGGATCAGTAGGCCGCATTCCGCGCCGGCCTGCTCGATAGCCGTGCGCATGACCATGGCGATGAGCTTGTCCAGCACGATGTCGCCCGAGGCGGCCTGCGATACCTTGAGCACGGTGGCGAGGTCCAGGTGCTCGACCGGCGTGGCGATCGTGCTCGTCGGGCCCGGCGCGGTCTCTTCCGTCCTCAGGAACGGATAGCTCTCCTCGAGTTGCCGCACCTTCCCTTCGGCGCCCCACCGCAAGTAGCCGTAGCGGGCGTCCTGCAGATACACACGGGCGATCTTCGCGAGACTACGTGCTGAATAGAAGCGGGACGCGAGTTCGTTGGCGAGCGCCTCAATGTGGACAAAGCCGCTGTCCTGCGCTGCGCGGATGGCCTGCTCGTAGCGCTGTTCGGCATCTACCACGTTGCCTTGGACGCGGGCGATCTCGGCACCGACGAGCATGGCGCGGTCCGCGAAGTTGTCCGGACAGTGTTGCGCCCAGACCTCGATCTGGTGGTGGTGCGCAGTCATCGCATCCAAATGCTGCGCCCGCTCGCTGGCGGGCGCGAAGTCACACCGGGTGGCGTGAGCCAACGCGCTGTAAAAATGATACTCGGCTTCCTCAAAGAACGACGTGGAGGTCCAGAGCAGCGGTTGCGCCTTCGCTGCGGCTGCCAGGGCTGCCGCATAGTCGCCGGCGAGATAGTACGACTGCAGTTTCCGGATCCAGTACCAGCACTCGGCCAACGCCAGGTCAGGGCAGCTCGCCAGATGGGCTTCGGTGTCAAGCTCTGCGAACTGTCCGTCATCAAAGCACCCGAACCTCGGTGTCAGGCCGCGTAGCATTCGGATGAGCGCGAGCTGCGTGGTGATGAAGTCGATGACAAGGCCGAAACGCACCTTCTTGGCGTAGGCAAGACCCTGTTCTGCTTCGCGCTGTACCTCGGCCAGCGACTCGCCACCAAACAGCAGGTCGGAGTTGAGGCTATTGCCGGCGTAGGCACCATACGGCAGGTCTCCGATCCGGTTCGCCGCGGTAAAGGCGCGACGCAACAGTTCCCGGCAGGTCCGCACGGGTTTCAGCCAGCGCACGACAAAAATCGAGAAGCACAGATAAGTCTTGGCCTCAAAGCGCTTGAGTCCGCGCCGGCCGACGAGCTCGCACCCGAGCAGGCCGAACCGGTATCCGGCCTGATAGTCGCCGAAACGCCGCCCCGCGACCCGGCAGACGTTGGCGTAAAGCACGCAAGAGGCATCGCAGTTGCCATACTCAAGGCTGAGGCTGACCGCCTTGCAAATCGTCAGGCAAGCCAGGTTTGCATCGGTCTGCAAGGCCGGCGCGAATAGCTTGCTCAGTGCCTCGACGGTCCCAAGGGTGGCCGCGTCCTCCATCAGCGGCAAATCGACCAGTTCCTCGATGGTTCGATCACCCAACTGCGACCAGATGCGATCGTATTCGCTCCGCACGTCCGCATCGTCCGGATGGGGTGACCACTGGATGCCGACATGCTGCAGGTAGGCCAGACAAACCGCGACCGCGCGGTCGCTGCGATCCAGGACCAAGTAGACATCCAGTTGCAGGCATGTGACCAAGGCTTTCTCGACCGTGGTTGTGGCGCGCGCTGACAGCGCCGCCAGGCGCTCATCTGCCACGGACAACTGCCCCGTCAGGAATTCGCATTCGGCCCGGTTCAGCTCCAGCGCAAACATCAGGCCGTGCCTGCGCGGCCAGCAATCGCCGTCCAGCAGTTCCGCACCGCTCACCAGATAGGTGAGAGCCGATGCATAGGCAGTGGATGCCTTGGCACGCTGGCCGGCGAGGAGGTTGAACTCCGCCAGTTGCTCCCGTTCATGCTGCGCGGTGATCAGAGCGGCGCCGCGATTGAGTTGGCCAACGATCTCGAAAATTTCCTCCTCTCGATTCTCCGGGGGGGTCTGCGCGGCGAGCAGGCGCCCGATGCGCAGATGGGCCTCGGTGCGCGAGGTTTCAGGGATCAGTGAATATGCAGCTTCATGGACCCTATCGTGGACAAAGGCGTAGCAAGTGTCCTGTCGCTCGACTAGCTGCTGGCGGGTCGCCTCCCACAGCGCCGCGTGGACCTGCGCCGGCGGTCGCCCGAGAACGGTAGACAGCGCGGCGACCTCGGCGACGTTCCCGAGGCAGGCAAGCTGCTGCAACGCGTGCAGAGTCCCCGCCGGCAGGCGGGTCAGCTTGCCGGCCATCAGGTCCACAACATTATCGGTGTAGCCCTTGGCATGGATGCGGTCTGGATCCCAGTGCCAATGCCTCGCCCCATGATCGAGGGCGAGCAGATCCTCGTCAACAAGGGCGTGCAGGAACTGGATCACGAAGAACGGGTTGCCGCCGGTCTTGTCATGCACCAGGTGCGCCAATGGCTCGATGCGCTTTGGCTCGCATCGCAGCGCCTCCGCGATCAACTGCCTGACGTGCTCGCTGGCGAGCGGCGCCAGCGTGATTTCATCGATCTTGACCCCCGCGTTGCGGATCTCCTGGAGCTTGACCATCAGTGGATGCGTTGCGTCCACCTCGTTGTCGCGGTAGGCGCCGATCAGCATCAGGTGCTGCAGGTCCGATCCGGTCAGCAGGTCTTCGAGCAGGTCGAGCGTCGCGGCATCGAGCCACTGAAGATCGTCAAGAAATAAGGCGAGCGGATGTTCCGGCCGTGCAAACACACTGATAAAGCGCCGGAACACGAGCAGGAAGCGGCGTTGCGCCTGTTGCGGCTCGAGTACCGTGACCGGTGGCGGCTCACCGATGATGAGCTTCAGCTCCGGGATCAGGTCGGTCATGAGCCGGGCATTTGGGTCCAGCGCTTCGAGCAACTCGGCGCGCCAACTCGCCAGCTCCGTGTCGCGTTTGCCAAGCAGCGGCCGCACTAGATTTTGGAACGCCTGCACCAGCGTCGAATAGGGGATGTCGCGCTTGTACTGGTCGAATTTTCCGGACGCAAACAACCCGCGCGGCGGCACCAACACCTTGTGCAACTCGTTGACGACCGACGATTTGCCGATGCCGGAATAGCCCGAGACCAGCACCAGTTCCGGGGCGCCTTTACTGATTGTGCGCTCGAATGCGGCCACCAGCGTGTGGACCTCTCGTTCACGCCCGTACAGCTTCTCGGGAATGAGCAAGCGGTCGGGCGTGCCGTGTTCGTCCAGGGGAAAGTCATCGATGCGGCGCTGCCGGTGCCAGTCGTCCAAGCAGCGCTGCAGATCATGCTCGACACCTGCGGCCGTCTGGTAGCGCTCTTCGGCCGTCTTGGCGAGGAGCTTCATCACGATGTGCGAGACCATAGCCGGGACGGTTGCCTCCCGCGCGCAGGGTGGCGTCGGCATGCGGGCGATATGACAATGCACCCACTCCATGGGATCGGCGGCCGCAAACGGCAGCGTACCGGTCAGCATCTCGTAGAGCGTGACGCCAAGCGCATAGAGGTCGCTGCGCGAATCGATCGAGCGATTCATCCGTCCGGTCTGCTCGGGCGCCATGTAGGCAAGCGTGCCGGCAATGGTCTCTGGCGGCCCGGGCGGCTGACGCTCGCGCGGCAGCCGCGATGTGAGGCCGAACCCCGTAAGGCGCACCTGGCCGTTGGCACAGTTCACCAGGATATGGGTGGGTTTTAGATCCTTATGGACCAGGCCGCGCCGGTGCAACTTGCCCAGCGCCGCAGCGATACAGACCGCGAGCCGCAGGAACTCGCTCACCTCCATGGGGGCGCCGAGCAGACGCGAAAGCGGCTCGCCGCCTGGGTCCTCCAGCACCAGCAGGGTCCGGCCTGCCTCGCGTGCCAACCCCAGCGGGCGCACCGCCCAGCTGCCATCGAGCTCCTCCTTCAGGCCGAACTCGTGAGCGAGGCGATCCAGGCTGGCCGGCAGGGGATGTTCAGCCGCGGGCCGAGCGAGCAGCACGTCCTGGTCGCCGCCGTTGCCGGGCCGCCGCACGCGACAGAAAACGCGCTCCCCATCGTCCCACAAGACCTGAGGGGCGCTACCCATCGGTTCCGGAACCATATGCAGCTCTCCATCCGCCGCACGCTGCCATCAGGCTGCCACCCGACCTGCAATGGAATGGCGACATGAGTCCGATTCAGCCGGGGCAGGGTACACGCCAGAAGCCAACGCCACAAAGGCGACAAGCCTACAGAATACACGGTGGTGACCGCGTCGCCGCCGGTCGTGATGGAAGGGATGGAAGGGATGGAAGGGAGGGCAGGGATGGGCGGGATGGGAGAGCAGCGGCTCGCTTTAGCCAGTGGCCAGGTAACAGATTTCGCCGCCGCCCCGTTCGTGGCGCAACAGGCACTTTGTGATGATTTATCCCTGGCGGACTCGGCCCGATCTGTCTGCCGGGACAGCTGCGGGGCGGGAAGGACAGCTTTGGTGGCGAACCCCACTTATGCAGCCAACTTCTCAGGCGGGCTGTTGGCGACACCTGCATAGATGCCGTCCCGGTAGGCCAGATCGAGTGCGCGGACCTGTTCGGTCATGAAGTCGATGAAGACGCGGATGCGCCTCGGCAAATGCTGCCGGCAGAGGTAGCAGATATAGTGGCCCCGGTCGTCCGGCATATGCGGCGCCAAGGCCATGACAAGCGCGTCGCGCGCAAGGTGCTCACGTACCTGGTATCCCGCCATCTGGGCGATGCCGCGGCCGTCAAGAGCTGCCCGCAAGACAAGATCCTCGTCATTGAACGTCAGCCGGGCGGTCGGAAGATACCTGCGCCGCTGGCCGTCAACTTTGAACTCCCACTCGCAGATACGGCCGCCGGGAAATCGGAAGTTGATACAGTCGTGCTGGCTCAGTGCATCCAGCGTGGCGGGCAGCCCCCGCTTTGCGGCATAGGATCGGGACGCGCAAAGCACCGTCTGCATCGGGGTCAGTTGCTTTGCGATGATGCTGGCATCCTCGATGCGGCCATTGCGGAACGCGACATCGATCTGTTCGGCGGCGAAATCCGCTGGCCGGTCATCCAGCATCAGGTCGACCGCGATATCGGGGTAAAGCTCGGCAAACCTGGAGAGCAGCGGCGCAACCACCTTGCGTCCAAAGTCGACGGGCACGCTGATGCGCAGCAAGCCGCGCGGCGGTCCCTGGCGAAGCTCCAGCATGTCATTCATCGCCTCGACAATATGGGCCACGCCGCGGTTGCAGTTCTCGAAGAACCTCTCGCCCTCCCGCGTCAAGTGTGTTGACCGCGTGGTGCGCAGGAACAGCCGGGTGCTCAGCTGCATTTCAAGCTTCTGCACGTTCCGGCAGACCGCCGAGCGGCCGACCCCTAATCGTTCACCGGCCTTGACGAAGCTTCCCTCCGTCGCGACGGCCATGAACGCGATGATTCCCGTGTAGCTTGTCGCGAAGCATGCTGACAAGTCGTCAGCGGGAGTGGGCAAGCCAACGCGAAAGCCACGCTGCGAAATATCCGATTGGTCCATTGCTGACTCCCACGCTTGCTCAGGACGCTTGCGAACGCACTGCGCGATCGCATTGCCCTAGAGCAAAGGGTAGCTGGCGGGCGCCGCAAAACCATTCTACGGAGCGGTGGCGTTGATCCTACGTAGGCGTCGAGCGCTCATACTCGGGTATAACGCAGCGTGAGAGTGGAGGCCGGAAGTGCAGCATCCATTGCGCAGGACTCTTCCTGATCGTGGACTGAGGTGTCCTATACGTTCGTATGATTCCCAGGCGCTGTCATGGGAATTATGCTTGGTATCGTAGTGCTACGCCGGTACCCTCTGGGTCATGAGAGGAGCGTTGGCTGCGTGGCACGCAATTCCCGAACGTCGAGGGCCGGTCTTTTGTGTTCCGCTCAAACAGTTTCGATTGTGGACGACGATGAGTCCGTCCGCCTCGCGACGGCGAGCCTGGTACGCTCGCTCGGCAGGCCTGCACGGCTGTTCGCGTCCGCGGAGGAGTTTCTGGCGTCCGGCCACATCGCCGAGACCTCATTCCTGATCTCCGACGTGATGATGCCCGGCATGTCGGGCATCGCGATGCACGACCGCATCCTTGCGCTCGGATACGCGCCGCCGACCATCTTCATAACGGCATTCCCGGGGGACGACCTGAAGGCCAGGGCCGTGGCGAACGGCGCGCTGGCTGTTCTGGATAAGCCGATTGATGCCGACGCCATTGCGCATTGGCTCAGCACCGCGCTGGACCGGCCATAGCGGACAACGACCGGCGGGATCGCCGCTTTCCGCTGGCGCCAGACTCAAGATGGCTTCTTCGGCTGCGGATTGACGCCCAGCGATTCGGACATCCTGACAAGGTCCGCAACGGATCGCGCCGCCATCTTTTTCATTACCTGCCCACGGTGGATTTTCACGGTAATCTCGCTGAGATTCAGCTCGGCGGCGATTTGCTTGTTCATCAGGCCGGCTACGACAAATCCCATGACCTCGCGTTCACGCGGCGTCAGCAAATGCAAGGCGGCACGCAGCGCCGCAATCGACTGTTCGGCCGCAAGACGCTCACCATCGCGCGTCAGCGCATTTGCAACGGCGTCGAGCATGTCCTGGTCGCGAAACGGCTTTGCGAAGAAATCGACGGCGCCCGCTTTCATGGCCTTGACCGACATCGCGATGTCGCCATGCCCGGTCATGAATACGATCGGCATGTGCACGCCGCTCTTCGCGATCTGTTCTTGGAAGGCAAGGCCGCTTTCGCCCCGCAGCCTGACGTCAAGAATCAGGCAACTGGGCGCGTCGTATTTCGGGAAAACCAGGAAGTCTTGAGACGATTCAAAGGTCTCTACCCGTAGCCCGACCGAGTGCAGCAGACCGCACAGGGCGAGCCGCATCGACTCGTCGTCGTCGACCACATAGACCACGGGCTCCTTGCGGTCGTTTGGTTTTTGGGCCGATGTCGAATGCGACGACGAACTCATCTTGCCTCCTTTTGCCGGCCGGCACCATTCCGGGCAGCGCCCGCTAATCACCGTAGGTAGTTTAGATGATCAGAACGGGCCAAATAGTGGCGCCCTCCGCGGAAGCCGCCGAACCACCAGGTCGCCCCAGGAGACGGATAGCTCACCTGAAAAATCCCAAAAAAAGCGAAAATCATTCATTCTCGATGGGCGTCGCATCGCCATGCGGGCTCGTTGGCCGTGCGACGATGCTCATAGTATCGCCGTGGATATACCCGAGTATGAGGGGGCGACGCCTATGTAGGGGCAGCAGCAGCCGTCCGTAGAATGGGCTTCGTGGCACACGACGCCTACCCTTGGCTCATGGCCGGTGCAATCTCGCAGTGCGACCGCACCACGCCGGGGAGCAAATCCGAAGTTACGCAGTGAAGTCTTTTCCCGAGGAGGACCCTCCCCGGCGGGATCCCATTGTCTTCAGTCAGGCAACGGTGACCAGCGCGTCGGTGGGTTTATCCATGAGGTCCGCTAGTGATACGGAATTCATTGCATTCAAGCTATTAGCCGCTCGTCATGGAAACTCTGTATTTTGATCAGTTCACAGCGTCGCCAGCGTGGGCCAGCGCGGACCACCATATCGAAATCGGTGCCCATCTGATTACCGAGCGCGATGGCTACACCCACCACGGCATTTATGCGGGAGAAGGACAAGTCATTCACTATGGCGGCTTTGACCGTTCCGCCAAGCGCCGTCCCATCGAATACATCCGGTTGCGTGGCTTTGCGGCAGGAAAGGGCGTCAGCATTCAGGCTGATCCCGATGCCATTTACGCCGGAACGGAAGTGGTGGAAAGAGCTAGGTCCCGCCTGGGCGAAGACAGGTATCAGGTCCTGACCAACAACTGCGAGCACTTCTGTACATGGTGTGTGTCAGGCGCCGGGCGTAGCGAGCAGGTATATCGATGCGTGCGGAACCCGTGGCTGGGGCTCAAGACGCTCTTTACGCTCGCACGGGGAAAAATCCGTGCTTATCATGAACGCGTACGGCGTATATGGACTTCAACCCAACAGATGAACACGAAAACGAGCACTTGACACGGTCAATACATATCAGTCCACGGTGGCACCGGTATCCCGCACAATCTTCCCAAGTCGCGTAGTCTCGCTGCGGATCAGCGCGCCGAATGCCTCAGACGTGCCGCCGACCACCGGCGTGCCAATCGCCTCCCAGCGCGCGCGGAACTCCGCATCCTTGAAGATTTCATTGATCACGCCGTTGAGCTTGAGCACGATAGCTTGCGGTGTTCCCGCCGGGGCCGCAATACCGTGCCACGCGACGAACTCGAAGCCTGGAAGGCCTGATTCCGCAAGCGTCGGCACATCCGGCAATGCCGGCGAACGGGTTTTGGTGGTGACAGCAAGTGGACGCAGTTTGCTCGCCTTGATATAGGTCAGCGAACTGGCGAGGATATCGAACATGACCGGTACCTGACCACCCAGGACGTCGTTCAGCGCAGGACCTGCCCCCTTGTATGCCACGTGTTGCATCTTCGTGCCCACAGCGGTATTGAACAGTTCCCCGGCAAGATGCTGCGGCGTGCCGTTGCCGGCCGAGGCGAAGCTATACTCGCCTGGCTTGTTTCTGGTCGCGGCAATGAACGATTTCACATCCTTGACTGAAGTACCAGGATTCACTTCCAGCACCAGCGGAAACGCGGAAATCTGTATGACCGGAGCCAGTTCAGTCAGCGGGTTGTACGAAAGTTGCTTGTACAGCGTCGGGTTGACCGCCATCGGGCCACTTGCGGCAAGCAGGATCGTATAGCCATCCGGTGCGGCCTTTGCCACCGCGCTCGTACCGATATTTCCCCCAGCCCCGGGGCGGCTTTCCACAACTACCGGCACCCCAAGCCGCAACTGCATGCTGGCTTGCAGCAGCCGCGCCATCAGGTCCGTCGGCCCGCCAGGCGGGTACGGCACAATAAAGTGAATCGGTTTGGACGGATAGCCTTCAGCCGCCAATGCCACCCCATGCATTCCGAGGCCGGAAGCGATTAGCAAGGCAAGCGAAACGAATCTGGCTGTCTTTTGCATGGTTGTCTCCACCTATCGTCCTTGTTGTTGAGCGGAGTATAAGGTCCCCCGATTCATTCGTTAATTTGTATTTTTCGATCGATTGATCTGTGTTGTCTATCAAAATGCCCACCACGGATTCATCGCGCAGAAGTCGCCAATAGCTGCTATCCAAAACGTGCACAAATGTGCGCGTCCGGTTCCTGCCCCGAACCCCCTGACTGACCAGGCTCGTATCTGACAGGCTTAACTTTCCCGATAGCCCCGGGTAGTGAAATCATTTGTTCAAGGTTTACGCTCGCGTTAAAGTCCCTGTCATGGCGCGTTTCACAGCTTACGCAAGTCCACTCTCGATCCTTTAACGTCAAAGCCGAATTTACCTCGCCGCAGCATGAGCAGCGCTTTGAGCTAGGAAAGAAGCGATCCGCCGTCACTAGTGTTGTCCCATACCAAGCGCTCTTGTATTCGATCTGGCGACGAATCTCCCCAAATGCCACGTCGAGAATGGCGCGGTTCAGGCCAGCCTTTTGACGGACATTTCTTCCTGGTTTGTCGACACTCCCCTTGGCGCTTGCAGTCATTCCCTGCACAGACAAGTCCTCGATGCCCAACGTTTGGTTTTCACGTGCGAGCGAGGTCGTCATCTTGTGCGTGAAGTCA